>CBDVBS010000141.1:0-8601 GCA_965372275.1 uncultured bacterium
GGTAAGAACGCGGTACAGACACAGGTTTATGGCCCTGAAAGCCGTGGCGGCGCATGCCGCAGCGAGGTTATCATCGCTGATGCCGAAATTGATTACCCCCAGGTAACAACGCCGGATTTATGCCTTGTCATGAGCCAGGAATCATACGACCGTTTCGGTCCCGACCTTAAGCCGGGCGGCGTGCTCATCGTCGATAACACCATGTTAACTGAGAAGGAAGACCTTGGTGATATAAAAGTCTATGCCAGCGCTATAACGGAAACAACGAAAATCAAACTCGGCAAGCTCGTTGTTGCCAACATGGTGGCGCTTACGGTCACAAACGAGATCGTCGGCCTTGTTGATCCCGAGAACCTTCTTAAAGCTATCCTGAGCCGTGTTCCGCCCAAGTTTGCCGACCTTAATAAAGAAGCCTTCGGACTTGGCCTGGAAATCGCCAAGGAATTGAAATCATAGCTATTTCATATATTCGATATAATAAGTGAATAAATCGGGTGCCAGCCCTACCCCATCCGTGTGCCACGCCCAGTCCGAGTCTTCGAGAATTGGCGTGCCTTTTTTATGACCCCATCTGTGTGCCACCGCTACTCAGCGTCTTCGCTGATAGCGGTGCTCTTGTCCGGGTGCCACGCCCAGTCCGAGTCTTCGAGGATGGGCGTGTCTTACATTAAGCGCGCATCATCGTTCGCTGGCGCTCACTATAGATACGCGCTACCCAGGAAGATACGCAGAACCTGAATGCTGCGCTCTACAAAAAGGTTTCCCGGCTTCAGAATACCGGGTTACATGAAATCAGAGTGTCAGGTTACATGAGTAAAGACACAATGTGAAAAGTTATTGTTGTAGCGCAGGTATCTTGCCTGCATGGTAGAAATTACAGGTCATCCATCATTTACCTTGACACAAGTTTAACGTAGGATTAACATCTACCCCGTTTCTCAATTGCCAAGCGCAATTAATAACCGGGAGAGAGGTGTAAATTAGTGAAAATCCAGGAATACCAGGCAAGGGATATCTTCACCAAGTATGGGCTTCCCGTGCCGCCAAGTTACGTAGCAACGACACCCGATGAAGTCGAAAAAGCAGCCATCAATATCGGCAAACCGGTGGTCGTGAAAGCACAGGTGCTGGTCGGAGGACGCGGTAAAGCCGGCGGTGTAAAACTCGCCAAGGATCCCGCCGAGGCCAAGAAGAAGGGCGAGGAGATCCTGAACCTCATCATCAAGGAACTTCCGGTGGACGAAGTACTTGTCGCCGAAGCCGTTGATATCGCCCAGGAATATTATGTCGGCATAACAATCGATCGTGACCGGCGTAAGGTCGTGCTCATTGCATCCGCAGCGGGCGGGGTTGATATCGAGGAAGTTGCCGAGAAGACCCCTGAAAAGATCGCCAAGATATGGGTTGACCCACTACATGGTGTAGATCAATTCGCCATCAGGGAAGAGTTGTTCAAAGCTGGATTCGAGCCTGCTTTCGTTGCGAAGATTGCCACGATCCACGCGAAGTTGTATGACATATTCCTCGACTACGATTGCTCGCTCGTGGAGATCAACCCGATGGTTATCACCACCGACAACAAGCTGTACGCGATCGACGCGAAGATCAACTTCGATGATAACGGCATTTACAGGCATTCAGAGCTTGCGGAGATGAGGACGACAGATAAGACAGACCCCATTGAGATGGAGGCTTATAAACGTAAGGTCGATTCATATGTCCGTCTTCCCGGCGGGAATGTCGGCATCATCGGTAACGGTGCCGGTCTCGTAATGGCCACGATGGACGAGGTCAAACGTGCCGGTGGGGAGCCTGCCGATTTCCTCGACATCGGCGGAAGCGCTACATCAGATGTCGTCGCCAATGCGCTCGAGGTTGTCACGATGGATGAATACGTGAAAGGTATTCTCATCAACATCTTTGCCGGGATCGCCCGTTGTGATGTCATCGCGGAAGGGCTTCTGCAGGCGCTTAAGAGAATGGATATCAAAGTCCCGATCGTAATACGTATGCAGGGGACGAACGCCGAGAAGGGCAAGGAAATCCTGTCCGGCACAATTTTGATACCGGTGGATACACTTCCAGATGGTGCCGCCAAGATTGTAGAACTTATCAGCGATGGAGGTGCCGCATGAGTATCATCATCGACGAAAAAAGCAAGGTAGTTGTACAGGGAATCACGGGCCGCGACGGTTCTTTCCAAACGAAATTGATGATCAAGGAAGGCACGAATGTTGTAGCCGGCGTAACACCCGGCAAAGGCGGGATGGATTTCGAGGGAGTTCCTGTTTTCAACACGCTCAAGGACGCCAAGAAAGCGACCGGATGCGATTGCAGCCTCGTGCTTGTCCCGATGTTTGCCGCCGCGGACGCAATCCTTGAGGCAATCGACGCGGAGATGGATGTTGTTGTAGCCATTACAGAAGGGATCCCGATCCTTGATTCGATCAAGATCTTCAATATTTTAGAGGGCACCAAGACGCGTATGATCGGACCCAACTGTCCGGGTGTTATATCACCAGGTAAATGCAAGGTCGGTATTCTTCCGGGCCGTATCTTCACACAGGGACCGGTCGGACTTATCAGCCGCTCCGGTACGTTGACGTATGAGATCGTCAACGAATTGACCATGGCCGGTCTCGGTCAGTCGACGTGTGTAGGAATCGGCGGCGATCCGATCATCGGTTCTACTTTCATTGATTTACTTCCGATGTTCGAGGAAGACCCCGAGACAAAGGCGATTGTGATGGTCGGCGAAATCGGCGGTTCCGATGAGGAAGTAGCATCTGAATATATCAAGAAGATGAATAAGCCGGTTATCGGATTCATCTCGGGACGCACCGCCCCGAAGGGTAAACGTATGGGACATGCGGGAGCTATCGTCAGTGGAAACACCGGTACTGCCGAAGCGAAGGTCAAGGCATTGACCGAAGCGGGTGTGCCGATTGCCGATACCGCGAGGCAGATTGCGGAGCTTGTTGCGAAGGCGTTAGGCAAGTAAGATTATTTTTTGATGGAAATAAAATCCGGGTGCTGCGTGCCCATTATTTACCTGGGTGCCGCCCACAACCGAGTCCGCGAGATTGTGGGTGAATAAGGTATATACAACACCTACAAACTTCGAAGACTCGTTTGTAGGCGGCACCCGGACATGTATATAAGTGCACCCAGAGTAGCTTGTGGATGATGCCCATCTTGATATGGATGATTCTGAACGAAATCAGGATAGATTGAAAATACATCTCTCCCTCGGCTCTAATGTCGGTGATCGGGAGGAGCATCTTGCATCCGCTATTAAGATGCTGAAGATGTTTCCGGATACGGAGATAGTAGTATTATCCGACATGTACCTCGCAGACCCAGTCGGTGAGAAGCTTAACGGGTATTTCCTCAATGTTGTTGCTTGTATCGAAACAAACCTGAAGCTGTACGAGATCCACAAGGGTCTGCTGGAGATCGAGCAGATACTTGGCAAGGCAAAATCTCCTGAGAATGGTAATCGTACGATAGATATCGATATCATCTTCGCGGGGGATTTTGCGGGTACATATAACGATCTACGCATCCCCCACCCTGAGTATAAACGCAGGGATTTTGTGCTGATGCCGTTACGGGAAATCGAGGAAACGCTTACTGAAAAGCAGCGTGGCAACGTGCGCAGGTATCTTGAACGTGAGAAAGAGCCCGACGCGCCCCTTTGCCTGAGATATAAGAAAATGGTATATTAGTAATGACGCTTGGATCCATTATGGACCGAGACGGTACCGAGTCGCAATTAGCGGCGCACCTTCCGTTTCGGGGGGTTTTTTGTTTTCCGAGCCACGACCGTCAGGGAGTGGACATCTTATGAAGACACTGACAAACTTCGAAGACTCGCTTGTCAGTGCCACCCGGAAGGGATGTTAAGTATAAGGGGAAATGAAATAACCGGGAGGAGAACGGAGTTGGATCTTAAAAAGACCACCATCCAGACTTTTCGCTCGAAGAAGAAGCGCGGCGAGAAGATCGCCATGCTCACTGCGTACGACTACCCCATTGCCAATCTGCTCGATGCCGCCGGGATTGACGGCATCCTTGTCGGCGACAGCCTCGGGCAGGTTGTGCAGGGACGCGAGGATACTCTCGCGGTGACCATCGACGATATAATCTACCACGCCAAAGCGGTCAAGCGAGGCACGGAGCAATGCTTAATCGTTGGTGACATGCCGTTCATGTCGTACCAGGCGAATGATGATGACGGTCTGCGTAACGCCGGACGTCTCATCAAGGAGGGCGGATGCAACGCGGTCAAGCTCGAAGGCGCGGGGCGTTTTACGAGCCTGGTCAGGAAGCTTGTCGAATCGGGTATCCCGGTGATGGGTCACCTCGGCCTTACACCGCAATCGATCAATGTATTCGGCGGTTACAGGGTTCAAGGTAAATTGGCGGGTGAAGCGAAACGTATCTACGATGATGCCAAGGCGCTTGAAGGTGCGGGATGTTTCGCCATTGTGCTCGAATGCATCCCACGGGAGATCGCGGCTGAGATTACACGTGATATCGGTATCCCGACAATCGGTATCGGTGCCGGGCCTGATTGTGACGGCCAGATTCTTGTCATCAACGACCTGATCAACCTCTACCCCGGATTCTGCCCGAAGTTTGTCAGGCGTTATGCCGATGTCGGCGGGATCATCCAAGACGCGGTGAGCCGTTATATCGATGATGTACATTCGACTTCTTTCCCGAACGACGCTGAATCTTTCAGCATTAAACCGAAAGAGCTTAAGAAAGCCGCCGAAAGCATCCACGGTAACGGGGATAGTACCGGGGACGGTGAGTCCGGGAAGTAAGCTATGGAAGTCGTAAGGACAATATCTGAAACGAGGCAACACGCTGGGAATTTCAGGCTTAAGGGAAGTCTTGGCCTTGTACCCACTATGGGTTCGCTGCACTATGGTCATATATCTCTTATGCTTGCTTCTATCAAGGAATGCGATTTCACCGCAGTGAGTATTTTCGTCAACCCAACGCAGTTCGGTGAAGGTGAGGATTTTAGTACTTATCCCCGTGATGAAGCTGGCGATTTGTCGATATGCGAAGAAGAGGAAGTTGATCTTGTTTTCATTCCTGATGTAGATGAGATGTATAAACCGGATGCCTCGGTGTCTGTCAACGAGGATATGATGAGCAGGCATCTGTGCGGAAGGGATCGCCCCATGCATTTCAATGGTGTCCTGACCGTTGTTGCGAAGCTGTTCAATATACTTCAGCCGGATATTTCATATTTCGGAATGAAGGACTATCAGCAGGGAAAGTTGATTCAACGTATGGTACGAGACCTCAATTTCCCAATTGAAGTGAAGCTCATGCCGACTGAACGCGACCTGGATGGTGTAGCGACATCGAGCCGGAACAAGTATTTAAGCGAGGAAAATCGCGCGGGAGCAGTTGTCCTCAGCCAGTCGCTGGAGATAGCCGAGGGACTTTATGATGATGGTGAAAGGGATTCTCTGAAAATCAAGGCAGCCATTATCGTCCAGATTGAGCGTGCGCCATTCGCAAGAATTGTTTACGTAGAAATTTGCGATGCCGAGAACCTGGAACCTGTTGTAACTATTGAGCGCCCCACCCTTATTGCACTGGCGGTAAGATTCGGGAACACACGCCTTATTGACAACACGGTTATAGGAAACACATCGCTGGAGGAGTAAGAATATGCAAAGGCTTATGTTACGAAGTAAATTACATAGAGTCCGTGTCACCTATGCCAACACGAATTACACGGGAAGTCTTACCATTGATGAGGACATCATGAAAAAGGCAGATATTGCCCCCTGGGAAAAACTTCTCGTTGCAAATATCGAGAACGGCGCGCGTTTCGAGACATATGCAATCGCCGGCCCCCCCGGCAGTAAAACCATCGGTCTCAATGGTGCGGCCGCGAGATTGGGTACAATAGGTGACAGGCTCATCGTGATGGTGTTCGGTATATACGAGGACGGCGAGGCTTCATCGCCGAAAGTACTGATATTTGATGATAATAACGAAATCGTTGAAACGAACAAAGGTGAATAAAGATGACCGAAGAAGAGATTATCGCACGTATCCAGGAACTCAAGAAAGAACGTAACGCAGTTATCCTCGCGCACAATTACCAGATTCCCGAAGTGCAGGATATTGCCGACTACACCGGTGACAGCCTGGAGCTTTCGAGGATTGCCGCGAAAATAGATGAAGATGTGATTGTCTTCTGCGGTGTTGATTTCATGGCCGAAACCGCTAAGATCCTCTCCCCGGATAAAACCGTACTTGTGCCTGACAAAGGTGCAATCTGCCCGATGGCGGAGATGATAACCGCGAAGGAACTTATGGAACTCAAGGCGGAACATCCCGGCGTCCCGGTGATGTGCTATGTTAACTCGTCCGCGGAAATAAAAGCCGAAAGCGACGTATGCTGCACGTCCGCGAATTCATTGGTCCTGGCCGAGCTTATCGAATCGGACGATGTTATCTTCGTGCCGGACAAATCGTTAGGCGGCTATACCGGGGAGATGACCGGCAAGAACTTCATCCTGTATGACGGTTTCTGCCCGACGCATCACAGGATACTTGCGGACGACGTCAGGAAGGCAAAGGAAAAGCATCCCGACGCCGTAGTGCTTACGCATCCGGAATGCACGGAGGATGTCAGGGCCCTGTCGGATCATATTGCATCAACATCGGGAATCCTGCGTCTCGCCAAGGAACTTCCCGCCAATGAGTTCATTATCTGCACGGAGCAGGGGCTGAATCACCGGTTACAGAAGGAGAATCCCGACAAAGTATTCATTTCACCCTCGGAGCTGAATATCTGTCCGAACATGAAGAAGAATACGCTTCTAAAAATCATGGAATCTCTTGAGAAGATGCAATATAAAATCGAAATAGATGAGGAGACAAGAAAGAGAGCGCTTGGAGCCATTGACAAGATGGTCTCCACGCTTAACAAATAAGATTGATACTTGTAAACGAATTACTAACATATGGAGTAACCAATGTGTAATGGTAAAGTCTTAAAGGTAGGGATTGTGGGATTGGGTTCCATCGGGACCTTCCTGCTGTCCGGACTTGAGGACGAGCAGTATCTGCAAGTCGTAGCAGCCGCTGATTTGAGTGAAGAGAAACTGGCGGAAATCGGCGTGAAGTACCCGGATTTGGTCCTCGTTGATGATTTCACTAAATTCCCTGATGACCTGGATGTTGTCGTTGAAGCCGCATGCGGAGCCGCGGCCGATCCTGTTGCCAGGTGGGCGCTCGAACGAGGCAAAGTGGCCATTATCGCGTCGGTTGGCGGGTTGAGCGATATACGCCCCTTAAGGCACATCGCCAGGGAAACCGGCGGGCATCTCTATATACCATCCGGCGCAATCGCGGGTCTTGACGCACTCAAGGCGATCCCGTCGGAGAGCATCCAGGAAGTCCGTCTTACAAGCACCAAGAACCCGAATAATTTCAAGGGAAGCTCATATATCGAAGAGAAGGGAATTGACCTTGACGGCATCACCAAACCAATTGTAGTATTCGAAGGCAACGCGGGTGAAGCGGTGATGGCTTTCCCAAGGAATATCAATGTAAGCGCCATACTTTCATACGCAGGAATCGGTCGTGACGATACTATGGTGGTCATAATGGCCGATCCCTCTATCGAAGTTAACCGTCATGAGGTATATATTAAATCAGACCACGGCGAAATCCGTGTCGAAGTGAACAACGTGCCGTTCGAGATCAATCCACGCACATCCAAGTTAGCCGCGTTCAGCATTCTTGCGGCGGTGAAATCGCTGGTCTATACTATTACGATAGGATGAAAGTTTTGTTTCATTCACCATTGAATAAGATATTCATCGACCGTCTTGTCAGGAAAGCCCTTGAAGAGGACCTCGGCGTAGGGGACGTGACCACGAATTGCATCGTTGGTCCCGACACAAGGCAAGCTGTCGGAAATCTTGTTTCTCGCCAGGGCGGTGTCCTCTGCGGCATAAAGATATTCGAAAGCACCGTGAGGTATCTCGACCCGGAAGCGAAATCCGAGGGCGGGCTGAATGACGGCGGTGAATTCAGGACCGGTGATACGATAAGGCGTGTTAAGGCCGATGCATGTTCCCTTCTCAGCGCAGAGCGGGTCGGATTGAATTTCCTTCAACACATGTCCGGGATTGCCACGCTAACATCGCGTTATGTCAAGGCAATCGAGGGAACGAAGGCAAGGATAACCGACACGCGAAAAACGATTCCGGGCATGCGGCTGCTTGAGAAATATGCCGTACGCTGCGGGGGGGGGGCAAATCAACGGTTCAATCTTTCCGACATGGTGCTCATCAAGGACAACCACATTGCTTTTGCCGGTGGTATCAGTGAAGCGGTTGAACTTGTCAGGCAAAATGCGTCTCATACATTGAAGATCGAAGTTGAAGTGGACAGATTAGATCAGGTTAAAACTGCTTTAGATAGTCAGGTCGATGTAATAATGCTGGATAATATGAATATAGAGGATATGTGTTCGGCTGTTGCATTGATCGACGGTAAGGCGCTGATTGAAGCGAGTGGCAATGTCTCTCTGGAAAATGTAAGGCAGGTCGC
>CBDVBS010000142.1:0-8578 GCA_965372275.1 uncultured bacterium
TTGAATTCGACTACCTGCGCGGGTTCGACGGGCACGTGCTCAGGCGGCGTGATGTGGAAGACGCCGACCCCGATCGCCAGCCGCTGAAAGACCTGCTCGCATCGCCGCTCAACCTGGTCAACGCGGACGACGGCGTGATGTCGGCAGACACATCGGGTTACACATTTGATGCATGGGGTGAGAGTTTCGAAGCCGGTGATACCCAGGGGCAGCCTGCCGAGACGAATCACATCCGCTATCACGGGGCGTTCACCGAGGAGTTCGTTTCGTCCGATGATACGGATGGCATCTACCGCATGGGTGCGAGGCATTATTCGACGACGCTGGGGCGGTTTTTCCAGCGTGAACCGATGACGCTTGTCGGCCTGCCGAATCCCGCGAATCCGCTTGGCGTCAATGCCTACCTCTACTCTCACAACTCACCGACGACTATGAGTGATATTTCCGGGTTGCAGATGATGAATGTATCTTCGGGCGGCAAACTCTATCCGCCTGAGAAGCCTGGTTTGATGCCGTACGAGCCGCTGCCCGAGCCGGATCCGGGATTTGAGATGCCGTTGCCGGAAAAGCCCGGATTGATGGAGCTCCAAAACCCGTGGTGGAACCCGCTTCCGGGGTGGGACAGGCGTAATCCGGATATGCCACTGCCTTCTCAACCCGGGGGCATAAGCACGATGAGCATGCCCGCTCCGGTTGACCCGGGTCCAGGCGCAACCCCGCTGGGTCCGCCACCTGCGCCGGGAACACCCATCATCAATTCCCCCAAGAACCCCTGGGATGGAGTTATGATGGGCGCGTCATCCGGTGGTGGTTCAGATGTCACCAGCGGTCCGAATTGGCAGGCATCGGGAGGCAAAAGCGGTCAGCATCTGCAACCACCTGAAAGCTATGACATGATGCACTATCAGGGTTCCAGCTCGTACACTAAGAGTGACCACGCCCGGAATGAAGCACGATATAAAACAGTCCACGACGCCGAAATAAAAGCCCTCGGCACGCCTGAAGAACGTCTCGCCCGCGCAATTGCAGGTGAAGCAGCAGCTAAAGAAGAAGCAAGGAAAGCTAATGCTGCTGTATGGTGGGGATTAGCTAAAGACGTAGTTATAGCAGTAGTTATAGGCGTCAGCGTTGGTATCTTGGCAACTGAAGCATGTATATGGTTAGCGTCAAGAGGGGTTTGGTTTGGTGCACGAACCCTCTTCGCAAGTGGTTTTGCTAGAGGATATATCGGTATAAGAGGATTAACCATCTACAGGGCAATCGGCGGAAAATCAACCCAGTTTAGCAAATTCTGGACAACTGTAAACCCAAGGACATATGGAAGTACTTATGCGAAAGATGCTGGGATCGGGGCTTGGAATACAATGGAAGGTATAGCTCAGGGCAAATTGTATAATCTAGGCTTGGCTAAGTTAGGAGCGGCGGTGAGTGGGGGAGTTACAGGTGGAGGTGGTATGATTGAAGTTATCGTTGCATATAATTTCCTTAGAAACGTAACAACCTCACCATGGTAATAGGGAGGCTATTGGTAATGTATAACTTTTATATTGAATCAGGTGAAGCTGCTAATTATGAACCTAGAGGATGCATAATTGAAAGGAAGCTTATTGTTAAAAATGAAATATGTGTTTATGTTAGCGTCCATCCACCTATAGATGACGATTATTATTCCGATAATTCTGCCACTAATCATCTAGTATTGATAGCTGCTCCCCTGCCGATATGGCCGAAATCAAAAGAAAAGGAATTGGATTTTTTCAACATTTTGGAATCGCAATTCCCTGCAACCGTAAGCATTGCGACCCTAAAACCTAATGACATCTCTGAGTCAGGATGTGTTGATATTTCTAAAATCAGGGTGATTGATAAAGGTAGTATACTTAAATCACCAAATCTTAGTTAAGAATAAGGTCGGCCCATATACTTATGCCGGGGATATATCATTAGGGTGCAACCCACAACCCGGTCCGCAATTAATGCAGTATCGTAGCCCGGCAATCTTTTGCTATGAATGAACCTACACCTACGACGCCAATCCCCGTATGATCGAGCGGGTTGTGAGGGAGAAATCGACAAGCGCGGGATGGTATAATTGGTCGACATTCAAGTACGATGGACGGGGGCAGCTTCTGGATGAGAAATACACATATTCAGCCGATGGGAGTTCTACAACACTTGTCTACCAGGCCACCAATGCCTATGATCTTGCGGGTAATGTGATCTACCGTGTGCTGAAGCGTTTGGAGTCATCTACGCTCGTTGATTATGTATTCAACCCACTTAGCTATTCCCGCGGCTATCAACTCCTGTCCTTCACAGTAACCCAGAATGCCAATACCTGGACTTATAATGCCTCCTATGATGCGAGAGGAAATATGCTCGAACTTGGCACCGGCTCCCCGTTCACCTTCCCGTCGTTCACCTATGACAGCCTCAACAACGTGGCGTCATACTCCCTCAACGGCACGACGTGGTATCTCTGGCGCGATCCGCTGGGGAGGGTTTTCCGTAAGGCCGATACGAGCGGTGTTGATCCCGACACGGCGACGCATTATTACTATGCATTCAACGCGCTCGCGCAGGAATATGACATGTCAATCACGGCGGTAAACGACGACATTGAATTCGACTACCTGCGCGGGTTCGACGGGCACGTGCTCAGGCGGCGTGATGTGGAAGACGGCGACCCCGACCGTCAGCCGCTGAAAGACCTGCTCGCATCGCCGCTCAACCTGGTCAACGCTGACGACGGCGAGATGTCAGGGACCACATCGGGCTACACATTCGACGCCTGGGGTGAGAGTTTCGAAGCCGGTGACGGACAGGGGCAGCCTGCGGAGACGAATCACATCCGCTATCACGGGGCGTTCACCGAGGAGTTCGTATCGTCCGATGATACGGATGGCATCTATCGCATGGGTGCGAGGCATTATTCGACGGTGCTGGGGCGGTTCTTCCAGCGCGAGCCGATGACGCTTGTTGGCCTGCCGAATCCCGCAAATCCGCTTGGCGTCAATGCCTATCTCTATTCGCACAACTCACCGACGACTATGAGTGATATTTCGGGCTTGGCGACAGGGATGCACGCGCCCTATTCCGAGGGCATCCTTTACCGGCCAGAGAAACCTAGGGAACCGGAGCCGTTCGTCCCGATGCCTGACCCCGATCCGGGATTTGAGGCGCCTGGCGACTTCCCGAGCAAGCCCGGAATGATGGAACTCCAAAACCCGTGGGGCCCACCCCCCTGGTGGGATCGACGTAATCCGGATATCCCTCTGCCTAATCCCGGGTGGACTATGATCATGCCCGCTCCGGTTGACCCGGGTCCGGGAACGACCCCGCTGGGTCCGCCCCCTGCGCCGGGAACACCCTTCATCAATCCCCCAAAAAACCCGTGGGATGGCGTTTTGATGGGAGCATCTTCCAGAGGAGGTTCAGATGTCACCAGCGGACCGGGTTGGCAGGCATCGGGAGGTGCAAGCGGCCAGCATCTGAAACCGAATGAAGGCTATGCTCAGATGATCTTCACTGGCACCAGCTCGTACACTAAGAGTGATCACGCCCGGAATGAAGCACGATATAAAACAGTCCACGACGCCGAAATAGCATCCTACGGCTCGTACGAACAACGCCTCGCAAATGCAATTGCAGGAGAAGCGGCAGCTAAAGAAGAAGCAAGAAAAGCCAAAGCTGCTGTATGGTGGGGGTTAGCCAGAGATTTCTTACTTGCCGTCGGGGTCGGTTTAACTGTTGGCTTAATATTTGGGTCTTTAGTGTATGGAATACCGGCAGCTTGTGGTCGGTTGGCTGCAATGAGAGTGATAAATAGAAGTTGTACGATGAGGTTATTCGGTCTGGGCCGTTATTTCTACACAAGAGGTTTTAGTAGGTATGTAAATGTCGCAAAATCCGTCTATACCAATTTAGCTGGAAATATCCAAAGACATCATATCTTCCCCAATTATTTGCGAGGAACCCTCTCAGAAATCCTTGGTCAGGGACGTATAGCAAAAATTGATGCAGCTTATCATCAGTTCTTCACGAATGCTTGGCGTAACCGATATGCATATGGGAAAGGCCATACATTGGATCCCGCGGAATTCATAAGAGTTGCAAATGAAATCCATCGCTATCTCCCGTTACCGTATCGCTCAACTATAGGTTGGTGATTATTCATGAGGGAAATCTATGATATCAGGATAGCAAATCCCAAAGTCCTCCGTCTCATTCCGAGTGATCTTGGAATCGATCTTAATGCGAAATTTAAGCAGCTGCCTACAGGTGAGCCCAGTATTTTATACCATGAAGTCAGGAAAATCGTTATTTCATCGGAGGACGCTTTTTTCCCTAAATTGGCTAAACTATGCAAGAAATATAGGATATCAAGTGTTCAAGTCAGCCGTGAATATTCTGAAGACGAAATAGCAGGTGCAGAGGCTTTTCAGATGATCATCACTAAAGGTATTGAAACTGATGGAGAAGAATGTGGCACAGAATATGTCCGGTCGAATATCTGTCCTTATTGTGGCGTTGGCATAAAACAAGTGCTTAATCTGAAGATTAAGCACAACAAGCTTCCCAAAAAGGAATATTGGGTTAGGACTTACAAAGATGAATTCTTAGTATCAAGAGGTATTGCTGACACAGTAAGAAAACCAGGTTATTCCGGTATTGATTTCATGCCGGTTGAGAATTGTGGTGGGGAAATCATCGCTGATTGGTTTCAACCTATTTTCAAAAGCAGAGTCAGAATCGATATTGAGAAAACGGAATTCGGCTTATCTTCCTTTTACATTGGAAAGCCAAAAGAGCGTATCTGCCCTTTGGGCCACACGCTGGGAACGAATCTCCTTTCAGAATTGCATCTTAAGCATCAGGAACGATTAGATGATTTCAGCATAACTAATGAATGTAAAGGAAGTGGGCCAATGATAGTCATTTCACCAAGAGTTAGAGAATTGTTCGAAAAGAACAAAGTAAATGGTGTGACCTTTGAAATTGCCCATATCCCGGATAAGTAATATTGCCAAGAATAAATATATACCTACGACGCGAATACACGGATGATCAAGCGGGTTGTGCGGGAGAAATCGACAAGCGGGGGATGGTATAATTGGTCGACGTTCAAATACGATGGGCGGGGCCAGATTATCGAGAAATGATCTTGCAGAGCAGTCTTTGTTAATGCGGCATTATCGATATTCACAAATAGTCTTAAGATGAAAGTAACCAAAACACATACCGAATTATCCCTCATCCAGCACAAGTTGGAGATAGATGTCGCCGGGGAGCACACCGGGGAATTTATAACCAAAGCTATATGCGAGATAAGGAAGGATACCGAGATACCCGGTTTCAGGAAGGGGAAAGCCCCTGATGCTGGTGTAGTCGCGCATATCGGTGAGAAGCGGGTAAGGGAGTATGCCACGAAGCTCCTATGCGCCGATGCATTCGAAGAGGCATCCAAGGGCCTTGAGAAACCGGCGGTAACACCACCCAAGTATGAATATGACCAGCCCATCCTGAAGGGACAGGATTTCAGCTTCAGTGCCTCATATTACATCGAGCCTCCCGATCCAAAGACCCTTGCCAAGGGGGCTGCTGATAAGGACAAACCCGATTACATCCGGCCTGAGGATATCCTTCCCAACGGACCTCCGAATATCCACAGCTTTGGTCCAAACCCGGTGTCGCCTGATGCGTTGAAGAAGATACCCGGCCTGAAATTCGCCGACCGGTTCATCCCCGACCCGGTACCGAAGACCAAACTTCCCCAGGATGAGATAGATAAACTCCGCAAACCCCCTGAAGTCGAGATTCCCGATCCGGAAAAACTCATCAAGCCATTAGATGTGATGCCTGATATCAAAAAGGAATTGCAGGACAAAAAGGGCAAGCTTGAAAAACCGGAACCTGCTGATAAGAAAACTGAGGAATAACAGATTAAGAATTTGTTCCCGGCAACGCTCCGCAAGTGTACGGGTAGTCGAAGGATTATGGGGTCGCGATGCCGGGCTACATGAAAGGGAAGTGCAATAGGTTGCGGTGGGGGAGTTTCCGGGCTATGTTACTGATCAGGCCTTTTACAAACGACACCGAATTGTTATATGATAGGGTTAGTTTATTCAACTTCTGTTTTCTATGGAGGCTGGGAATGGAAGAGAAAAAAGTAGCGAAGGTAACCAATTTCTTCAAAAAAGTAATGGCTGCCGGTCTCGAGATCACCGATGGCATCTTAAAGGTCGGGGACAGGATTCATATCAAGGGTGCTACCACGGATTTCGAAATGAGTATCGACTCGATGCAGATCGACCGAGATCCGGTGGAGGAAGCGACCGTTGGTCAATCGATCGGGATCAAGGTGCCTGACCTTGTCCGCGAGGGTGATGAGGTTTACCTCCTCGGGGAGTAACGGAAGGTCGATAATTAAATCCATGATATATTGACGTTGATACGTCAGGGGGATACTTATTTTTCCCCGGTGATCAGTTGGCCGCATGCACCGGAGATGTCACTTCCCGCCGAACGTCTTATGAAGCACTCATAACCACCACGCCTTACTATCGACTGGAATTCCTCAACATCCGCCCGTGACGGTCGTTTGTAGCCGGCATCCCCGGACGGATTGTACGGTATCAGGTTCACCTTGACGTTCTCGATCTCCTTCAGCAGTTCACACAACTCCCGGGCGTTGTCGGGCGAATCGTTCACGCCTTCCAGCAGGACGTATTCGATGGTCACCGGGTCCTGCTTGCCGGGGTTGATTATCTTCATTGCGTCAATGAGTGACGGCGTGGAGTGTGTTTTTTCCACCGGCATCAATTCCAGTCGTAATTCGGGATTGGATGCATTCAGGCTTAGCGATAATCCGACGCGTGGATGTTGATGCTTCAGAAGCCGCATGGCATCGGGGATCCCCACGGTGCTGACGGTAATCCGCCTCGGGCTCATCGCCAGCGCTTCGGGATGAGTGAATATGGCGATAGCCTTAAGCAGGTTATCCAGATTGTCCAGCGGTTCACCCATGCCCATCACGACAATGTTATCGATCCTTTTATCCAACCGCCGTTCGATGCTCAATAACTGCCCTGTAATCTCGCCGGGATCCAGGTTGCGTGTGAAGCCCATTTTGCCGGTGGCGCAGAACGCGCATCCGAACCTGCATCCCACCTGGGTCGAGATGCAGATCGTGTTACGTTCGTCGTGGGGGATGAGAACCGATTCGATACGGGCGCCGTCGTCGAGTTCGAGAAGGAATTTCCTCGATCCATCCTCGCTCAAATGCTCTTCAATAACTTCGGGCAGTTGGATGCTGAATTCAACGTTGAGGCGTCCTAAGAATTTAGGTGGCATATTCGACATCGAATCGAAATCATCAACACGCTTCACGTATAACCATCTCAGCAATTGTGCCGCACGGAATGCCTTCTGCTCCATTTCCCTCATACGCAGGACAAGTTCGTCATGGGTCAGGTCGTATATATTTGGGATACTATCCATTTACCTCGGTACTTCCGTACGCAGCATAAGTTGATCGATGATCGCGTCGGGTGTGACTCCCTCGACCTCCGCCTCGGGTCGGGTAATGATTCGATGCCTCAGCGCGGGCTTGGCGAGCTGCTTGACATCGTCGGGGATGACATAATCCCTTCCGTATGACGCAGCAAGCACCTTGCTCGACAGAAGCAGCGCAATCCCCGCGCGCGGGCTTGCCCCGAGAATAAGCGATTCGCTGTTGCGCGTAGCTTTGACTATCTGGGTTATATAAGCGAGGATCTTATCCTCAACCTTTACTCCCCCTATCTCTTTCAGAACTTCGTCGATGTCCTGCAGGGTCACTACCGGTTTGAGTTCATCCCGCGCGACAATGTGGAGGTTTTCGCCGGTGTTGTAGCGTTTCAGGATTTCAATCTCGTGGTTCTCTTCCGGGTAATCGATGAGCAGCTTGAAAAGAAAACGGTCAACCTGTGCTTCGGGAAGTGCGTAGGTGCCCTCGTACTCGATGGGGTTCTGTGTGGCTATGACCGTAAAATTCACGCCCAGGTCCTGCCTTACGCCGTCGATGGTGACCTGCCGTTCCTCCATCGCTTCGAGCAACGCCGACTGGGTTTTCGGCGGAGTACGGTTTATCTCGTCCGCGAGGAGGATGTCGGTGAATACCGGGCCGCGTTTGAGCACGAATTCACCGGACCTGCTATCGAATACATTCGTGCCGATGATGTCCGACGGCATCAGGTCGAGGGTGAACTGAATTCGCTTGAACTTCAGATCGAGCGTGGCTGCCAATGTTCGCCCGATGAGTGTCTTTGCGATGCCGGGCACGCCTTCAAGGAGCACATGACCCCGCGCGAAGAAGGAGACAATTATCAGCCAGAGTACTTCATCCTGGCCGACTATCACCTTGTGGAGTTGTTCCGTGATGCGATTGAATAAGTCTTGGGTTTTGGTCATCTGTTATGCTCCTTTCAGGTTATCTATACGACGGCTGAGCTTAACGAGCCTTTTTGCGGAGGGCTTCGAGCGTTTCTTCAGCCTTTCGAATTCGGAAGGATGCTGAGCGGAGTTGCTTACAATCAGA
>CBDVBS010000143.1:0-8569 GCA_965372275.1 uncultured bacterium
TCCGCGAGCCCCTTAGAAAAACACGAATCATTTTCAAAAAATCTTATCATATGGTATCTGGAGCGACTTGAGCGCATCATAGTCGCGGATGATAGCCTGGATCTCGGTCCATCCGGCTGCCTTGGCGGCTATCAACCGTCTCTCACCGGCAACGAGTGTATATACCCCACCCACAGTTTTTGTCAGGATGATCGGCTGAAGTAACCCATGCAAGATCAGCGATTCGGTCAGGTCCCTGAGCTCCTGTTCATCAAACTTACGTCTGGGTTGCCGAGGGTTCGGAATTATGGAGTTAACCGGGATATGCTCAATACGGTCGGCTGGATCAATATCCTTCGTGCCTATGAGGGCTTGAAGACCCTTACCGAGAGCTGACTTTTCTGTTTTTTTCCCGGCCTGATGTCGTTCGGTCATTTAGATCTCCTTCTACATTTCGATGGTATTTGGTTCTTCGGGATTTGGACCCCGGGGAGATTCTTCCAGCAACTCAACATGCGATTCCGGTGGAGGGACATGCTCAGGCTCAAGGGCGGAAATGATTTCGTCGGTCAAATCCGAATAGGCCATAGCCCCCAGGGAACCGGGGGCGTAATGTGATATCGGTTTGCCATGTGACGGTGCTTCCGCTAATCGAATATTCCGAGGGATTTTCGCATCAAATACTTTTTCCCTGCCCGCGAAGAAATTCTCAACCTCGGCCTCGACTTCCTTGGCTAAATTAGTGCGACCATCGTACATGGTCATCAGGATGCCTTGAATACGCAGGTCGGGGTTAAGGTTGGCGGTTACGAGATGGAATGTTTGTAAGAGCTGGCTGAGGCCTTCCAGGGCATAAAATTCAGCCTGTATCGGGATGATAAGGGAGTCGGCGGCAACGAGGCCGTTAAGGGTCAAGGGCCCGAGGGATGGCGGGCAATCTATTAGAATATAATCGAAGTATTCCCCGCAACGTTCGATCGCATTGCGAAGCCGGAGCTCACGGGCTATCATTGGTGTGAGCTCGATCTCGCAGCCTGGCAGGTTACGGTTCGCCGGTAGCACTCGAAGTCCGGAGATCGCAGTCTCAAGGATGGTGCGCTCCAGGGGGGCGCCTTCAACGATAACCTCGTACGTCCCTACGGTTATTTCGTTCCTGTCGAGACCTATGCCGGTAGTGGCATTACCCTGGGGGTCAAGGTCAACGAGTAGCACCTGCTTGCCGCGCAGGGCCATAAAGCCAGCGACATTCAAGGCAGTCGTGGTCTTGCCGACTCCACCCTTCTGATTTACAAATGTGATGCGCTTCAAAGCTCATGGATTATATCAGAAGATGGGGATAAATCAAAGTTAATCGGATGGGATACGCTGAAAAATAAGGTGACGGGTTTTCCCACGGGTCAGCGGTAAAGAGTGCGTATGCTCTGTAACCCTTACTGCAAGCCGCTCAGGGGGATGCCCGAATTCCGTGCCGACGTTTACGCATGTTGCATAAATTCCGCCTGGCCTGAGTAGCGGAGCGAGAAGTTTCAGGGCCACATCCGGTGGGGCGAAAGCCTTGGAAACCGCCATGGATACGGTATTCTTATGGGATCTGATAAATTCAGGGGCATCACATCGCTCGGATATGACATCGAATAATAGCTTATCGGAGAATACATACCTGACTTCAGCGAGGAAGGATGCCATACGTTGCTTCGGTTCAACGATGATAAGGCGGGATTCCGGCCGCATCAGGAGCAGCGGGATACCTGGAAAACCCGGTCCGGATCCGAAATCATGGATTTCCGGTGTTTCACGTGGTAGATCAAGGTGGAAAAGAAGCGAATCGATGTAGAGGCGATCGATAATATCTTCCGGATTGACTAAGGATGTAAGGTTGAAGGTTGAATTCCACTTGTCCAGAAGCATATAGTGCTCGATGAGGAGGTCGAACATACCATCGGGGAGTTCCAGTCCAACTGCCTGAATTGCCTCTGAAAACAGGTTGCTTATATGCTTTACCTTAGTCATTTCACATTAAAAACGGTCGCGGTTCCACGTGAAACAGGATATTCAGGTCATTATCGGACAATACAGAAAAATAGGGAATAACCATGTAGATTTGACCAATATTCCCGGGTTAAACCTGCACATAACCATCATTAAAGAATGTTAATGTTAAGCGCTTATTGTAAATATATTTTACTGGTATTAAATACCCAAAAATATAAGATTTTTGATATTTTCTTTGACAATGTTATAGTAAATGTCAGTGAGAAACTTCATGACATTTATCCTTAAAAATCGTTCCTTCTCCCTGTTGAACATTATAATGCAGATTTCAGCCGGATGCCACTCCGGATGAAGGTATTTTACCCTGATTTCAGACCATCACAACGCAATTCTAAGTTATAATTCGGTAGTTGGAGTTTTTATTGTTCTGATGTTCGTTCATGCAAGGAGGATACGATGCGTTATTTCCTGACGCTGTTGATAATGTTGTCACTGCTCATCCCGGCGAATGCCGGATGGGAACCCACGGTGAAGGAAGTGACAATCGAGGAGATGGGGTTGAGTCTCGAAATCCCAGGCCACTGGACATGCACGCCATACGAGGAGCTGAAGTCGGACTTTCAGTTGATGGATCAGATGATGCTCTGTACGCCGGTGATTATCGAGGAGGATATCTGGGGATTGAGCATATTTATTTACGCGACCGAACGCGAGGATTTCAAACGTAATGTCTTCGATATGCTGCGAGAGAGGGCGGAGGATGAGAGCGATGTGCTGACCATCGGTGAGGAGCTTTATAAGATCCTCTACGATGCTGACGGGAACGAGTATGACTCCCTGCGCACGATGAATATAATCGACGAAACGACCCTGGTGTACGGAGTGCTGTTCCACAGGGACGGGGTGAGATATGAGATTTATTATGCGCCGGTATTACCGGTCGATTTCGGCGAATATTACGAGAAGTTCTCAGATGTGCTGGATACTTTAAGGTTTGTTGAATAGGAACAGGCAATGCCGGTATTTTGGGGCTGTTGAAATAGTGATGTTTATGCCGCTGGATTTGGGGACGGGCCTGATCATTTTGTATGTGACGTGGAATATAAGCCATATTTGATCAGGCCCGTCCCCAAATCGAAAGTAACTTCAACTTTTTCAACAGGCCCATTTTGCCCACAATAAAAACCCCCCATACCGGGGGGTTGGTTTTTTGTAGAGCAATTTGGAGGGAAAGGGTTTTACTGCTGCGGGACCAGTCCTCCGGCTTGTTGCTGAGCCTGCATCTGTTCCTGCAGAGCGCGGAGCTCTTCCTGGATACTGTTAACGGTCTCTGATAGCTGGTCCATCAGGTCCTTGACCCGCTGAGTGTTCTCTTCATCATCAAACACGCTCAGCAACTGCGAGACATCGTTCTCAAGCCCGCCGTTAAGCCTTAAATCGCGGGACGCGAATATCGCGCTTTCCTCGAAGTCGTCGAGGGCCGCTGCATAGTTTTCAAGCTCAAGGTTGGTCTCTCCCCTGTGGAGGAACATGTGGGCATCCTCCTTGATAACTTCAATGGCAAGGTCGAAGTAAAGCCGAGCTTCTGCATTGAGCCGCCAGTAATGCGCTTTCTCCTCCTCGGTCGGTTCCTGGAGGTCGGGCTCTTCCTCGCCGTATGCTTCGGGGTCTTCGTTGTATGCTTCCCAGCGTTCCCTGCGCTTCTCTTCCTTCTCGCCGGTTACACTCAGGCCGTACTGCGACTGGTAGCCCTCTATCTGGATGCGGTACAGCAGGCCGCTCACGTAATTGATGTGCGCGTTTCTATCATTACTGTCGAGTATCTTGTCTTCCTGCTCCTCCTCTGAAAGGGAGAGGAATTCGGGATCATCGAGGTATGAGTCAACTTCCCAGGCATATAACGCCCATTCATCACGAGCGGCTTCGAATTCACCATCCCGAACCTTGGCCCACGTGGTGAGCTGCGGGTCGATGACTTTCATTTCGTACTCATCCCTCAGGCCGGTGATCTTTTCTTCGGCACGTTCGCTCTGAAGAGAGACGTTACTGCTTTCGATTTTTATCATCCGGTATGAGACCTTGTCATACTCCTCGGCGATCTCCTCGTCGGAGACATCGATGTCCTCAAGCAGGATATCGGGATTGTCAACTTTCTCTGCTTCCCACTTCTCTTCCCGGATTATCTCGCGGATTTCATCCAGCTCGGTATCGATATCTTCATCGGAGGCGGTGCGTTTCTCGATAAGTTCTATTATTACGTAGTATTCAAATATATACGGCTGTTCCTGGCCGAAGTCCATCTCATCGGTCACCTTGAAAGGCGGTGAGATTTCGCCGACGGCCATCGAGAAAGCCATATCGATGATCTCGGGCGACTGGCCGGATGTGCGATTGACATTCTCGACCAATCCTCCGTCCTCTTTGGGAGCCCTGTCGTCGGAATACTCCTCGACCAGTGCATCGAAGTCTTCCCCTTCATCGAGCTTGCCCCTTACCAGATCGGCCTTTTCCTTGCCTTCGTCATCAAGCTCGGTCTTAACCTCTTCCTGGAATGCCTCGAGGAATCTCGACTGCAGCAAATACTGCTTTATTTCGTTCTCAAGCTGCTCCGGCGTAAGGCGCATTCGATCCCAAAGGGTTGACTCGTATGCTTTCTTCGACTTGGCACGGTTGAGCGAATCGCCTAAGCGCTGGAAGATGCTTCGCTTCTCCTTTACCGGCTGGTTGAGTTGGAGGAATTGTTCCTTAACCTGTGCAACCTGCTCGTCAATTTCCTTCTGCTCTACGGCAAGCCCCTTCTTCGCGGCTTCCTGTTCGATGAGGGACTGCATCATCATGCCGTCGAGAACCTGCCATCGCCGGATGTATGACTCTTCCGGCGGTGGGATATAGATGCCTTCCTCTTCCTCGCGGTTGTCCTGGTCCTCTTCGCGAGCCCACTTGGATTCCAATTCGCCGCGTGTGATCTCTTTACCACCGACCGTTGCGACTACCTCTGCATACCATGCTTTCTGCTCAGGCGTGAGCTTCTGTCCACTGGACTGGTTGCATCCACCGCCACCCCCAGGCCCCATAGAACCGCCGAAGCCTACGAAAGCGCCGCCAAAGAATATGAAGGCAACGATCCAATAAACGACCTTCGTGATATTCTGCTGTGATCGGAACCAGCTCAAAAGCCCGGTGTGCCCCTTTTTACGCCGGCGTGATTTCCTACTCATTTAATCGCCTCTCCGAGTTATTTTTCGTTTCAATACGCCATACGGCCAACGGTGCAGCCCTTTTGGCAAGCTAAGCATTTTATCCCAACGGAAGGCGCATGTCAATTGATAGGCAATTTGGTGAACACGTGCTGATTAAGGTTGTTTAAAACCTATTACCCTTACGTTGCATAAATCATGCGTCCGCGTGCCACCGCTCCATGCTCCGGATGCCACGGCCAGTCCGAGTCTTCGAGGATGGGCGTGCCTTACAACAAGCGCGCATCATCGGTCGCAGAGCGACCTATAGATACGCGCTACCCGGATTGCCGCTACCCGGATAGCATGCTACCAGTGGATACGCGCTACCCGATGATGTTGGGCCTTTCATGCAAGGTTTGTTTACAGCTTTTCGATACTTGCGATGCAACCTTTTATGGATTTCCCATGTCTTACAGATAAACCGTTGACATTTTCTGTGCATGGGAAATGAATATATGGTAGCCTGAATATTCGCGGGGGCGCCGGGTAATAACCGGCTCCATGTATATCCATATTTATATAAGTTTGGGTATGCCGCCGCAATAGCTGGCGGGGTGAGGGGATACTAATGATACTAAAAGGCCGAGCAGTTCGGCCCTTGGAGGGATAAATGGTTTTTGCACGACTCGCGCTTATCACCCTGGCTTGCGCGGGCCTGATGATGTTGTCGATATCACCTGCGAGCGCTTTCGACAGGATACCTACAATGACCGTAGCGGAGCTTGAACCGGGAATGACGGGTATCGGTAAGACGGTAATTGTCGGCACGGAGATATCGGAATTCAACTTCGAAATACTCGGCATACTTAAGAAAGGCGGGTTCACCGGGGGAGCAATGATCCTTGTGAGATGCTGGGGTCCGACGATTGACGCGTCGGGCGGCATCGCCGGTGGATACTCGGGCAGCCCGTTATATATCGATGGGAAACTCATTGGAGCTATCGCGGCCGGGTGGCCGTTCTCGGAAGGGGACGTAGGCGGAGTAACACCCATTCACGATATGATAAAGACGTTCAATTACCCCGGCGCGAAGGGTTTTTGGGAGGAAGCGATGCCCCTGGACGCAAGGGAGACGCCCTTGGTCCAACCTATCAAGCATGGGGGAAAAGAGTTTGAGAAGGTGCTCCTCCTCGGCAGCGAGAGGGATATCATAGGCCGCAACATTTCCGACGATACGCTTGTACTGGTTGCGGCGAAGACACCGCTGATGGTCGGCGGGGTGAGCGACAGGTGTTTCCCGCTGATAAAGAAAGAACTTGAGAGCCGGATGCCGCATATAACCGTGCTCCAGGGCACGGGTTCAGGCAAGGTGCCGATGAACATGTCGTACACCGGGCTTGAACCTGGCGCGGCGATAGGCGTTTCACTGGTCACCGGTGACATCGACCTGACGGCGATCGGCACGTTGACCTATATAGACGAACAGAATCGAATTCTCGCCTTCGGGCACCCGTTCTTCCAGGGTGGTTTCATCGATATGCCCCTTACCACGGCGGAGATCGTGCACACCCTGCCGAGCTTATACAGTTCATTCAAGATGGGTCAGGCGCTTGAAATAATCGGGCATATCGATCAGGACCGGGGTACCTGTGTCGCGGGTATCCTCGGCGAGCCGCCTGACCTGATGGACGTCACGGTCACGGTGATCGACGAGGATCTCGAGTGGAAAGATACATACGAGTGCAAGATGATACGCGACGAGGAACTGATGGGGTCCTTCTGGTCGGTCATCCCGATGCAGGGGATATTGCAGACCCTCGACAGGCAGGGCGGCGGGAATATGACGGTTGAGTTCGATGTCGAGGTCGAGGGTTTCGATGAGCCGATCCATATGGACAACGTGTTTTATTCCGAGGGCGCATACGGCGCGTATTATGCCGTGAGCGAGTTATCGATGATCATAGGAAGCCTGACGGTCGGGAATGTTTATCGTGACGCGGAGATCGAGTCGATAAACATGACGGTTACGATACGCGATGAGAATACATCCCTGAGTATAATTCGCGCGAACAGCATTATGCCCGAAAGGGAAGATGAAGATGATGAATTTCCCGATGACGGCGAATTCGACGAAGTTGAGTTCGGCGAGGAGTCGGAGCCGGAGAGCGTGAAACCGTCATCCTGCATACTGCTGAAGGGCGAGAAGACACTTGAATTCATCAAGCGCGATGTTCCCGACCGGGCGCTTGTATATCTCAGCCGGGACCCGGTCGGGCGCGAGATCATCAAGTTGAACGCTGGCGAGGAAGTGCTGGAAGCGGTAGACGAGTATATTGCCGGTCAGGAAGAGGAAGAGGAGGACTTCTACGAGGTTCCCCAGTATTACGCGGGCGAAACAATCGAAGCCACCGTAATCATACGCCCGTACCGACAGGAGACATTCGAGCAGCATATAAGCCTTGAGATTCCCGAGGATTACCCGACGGGCACCTACGATATCAGCATCTACGGCGGCAGCGGGTTCCTTGGCGGTTATTACGATCCGTTAATGATGATGTTCGGCGGGGGTGGAGGTTATTACGGCGGTTACGATGTTCCTGAAACCCTCGAAGAAGTCATCGAGGAGCTTATGGATCGTGACCCCAATACTTCGCTGGTGATGTCCTTAGCCTCGATCTACCCGGACGACCCGTATGCCTACCTCAGGGAAGATTACGAGGAGCCCGAGGAGATCAAGAGCATTTACACGTTGGATGGCGTTGTTATGGGGATGTTCTACCTCCCAATCGAGATAATCAATGATGAATCGGATGATGAAATATTCGACGAGGATTATTCGGAGTTCGACGAGAAATTCTTCGAGGAAGGTGCATATCCTGATATGGAATTCCCCGATGTACCGATTATGGGAGAGTAGCCGGTTCGCCGGATAACACATGGATGATTATTCAACCCGCGGGAATATCCGCGGGTTTTTTTCTTTAAGAGCTTATGCACATTGGAGATTTCGGTGTTTCGGGAATTTATGCCAATCTTATAAATCAACTCGTTTATACAGCAAGCTGGGTATCGCAGGTCTCTGACCTGCGCTATTACGTAAAGGCATGTGTAGGTCGGAGACCTACACTACCCGTCTATTCAAGTGTTGATTTCTAAGATTGGTCTTATTCCCGAAACGCCCAACATCGTTGGGTAGCGCGTATCTATAGTGAGCACCAGCGAACGATGATGCGCGCTTATAGTAAAAAACCGCTATGCCCGAAGACGGTCATTAGCGGTGGCACACGGATAATGATGCAAATGCAGCAATCCGAGCCACGACCGTCAGGGAGTGGACATTCCGAGCACGGGCAAACTCGAAGATTCGCTTGACGGGGCGGAAAAAAGTCGAAAATCCTTACAAACGGCAAAATGGCATA
>CBDVBS010000144.1:0-8556 GCA_965372275.1 uncultured bacterium
CGGCGTGGAAATCGACGAAGAAAAGCTCGAACTGCTCAGGAATGGCAAGTCGCCGATATTCGAGGGATTCCTCGACGGCATGCTCAACCACAACAGAAACGCCGGACGACTTCATTTCACATCGAATCTCGCGGAGTCACTCGATCAGGCAGAGGTCGTATTCATCGCTGTCGGAACACCCCTGATGGGACAATGGGGAGCCGACCTCAGGCAGATACGCGCGGCATCCGGCGATATCGCAAACTACCTGAAGGAACATCCGGACAAGCATCTCATAGTCATCATGAAATCCACGGTACCAAGCCGCACATGTGACACGATGAGGGATTACATATTGGAAATCGCACCCGATGCGAAATTCGATGTCGTAAGCAACCCCGAATTCCTCCGGGAAGGCACCGGTGTGTTCGACACGCTTTATCCCGATCGCATCGTGATCGGCTCACGCTCCGTCGATGCAAGCAACAAGGTGAAAGGACTCTATCAGCCGATCATAGACGGTAAGATCCCCGACGCTCACCTCTGTCCGAAACCATCCGCGAACCACACTTACCCCATCCCGGTCGTCCAGACCGACCCGCGTTCGAGCGAACTGATCAAATATGCCGCCAACGCATTTCTTGCAACGAAAATAAGTTTCATCAACGAGATCGCCAATCTCGCCGAGAAGACCGGCGCGGATATAGAGGACATCGCCCGAGGGATCGGACTCGACAACCGCATCGGCATGAAATTCCTGCAGGCCGGTATCGGCTACGGCGGGTCGTGCTTCCCCAAGGACACCGCCGCGCTCGCGCACCAGGCCGAATCGTTCGGTTACACATTCAAGCTGCTTACAGCGGTTATCGAAGTCAACCAGCGTCAGCGGATACGTTTCCTCCACAAGATAGTCGAACGGTTCGATCACCTCGACGGACGTCGCATCGGGTTCCTCGGCCTCTCCTTCAAGCCGGGTACCGACGATGTGCGCGACAGCCCGGGTATCGAGATGATGCGTTACGCCGACGGAGCGGGCGCCGAGATACGCGCGTACGATCCGGTCGCTATCGACAACGCGCGTAAAGTGTTCAACTGCCCTGATAAGGAAATCTATTTCGACGATGTGATGAAAATGGTCGAGGGATGCGATTGCCTTGCCATCGTCACCGACTGGCCCGAATTCCGCGATTTCGACTGGCCTAAGATAAAGGCGCTTATGAAACATCCGGTCATCTTCGACGGCCGCAACATGTTCGACCCGGAAGAGATGAGGGGTAAGGGGTTTGAGTACTACTGCGTGGGTCGGGGTAGGTGAGCATGTTATAATTCAGTGTAGGGATCGCTAAGCACTGACATCAAAATCAGCGCGAAGGTGACGTGGGTTATGAGGAAAAAGGGAAAGCCAAGTTTAAAATTGTTCAAGGATGCTCTGGATAAAGACCTGGAACAATTAGAAGTAGAATATCCCATATGGTATGCGGATTTAGAATATTTCCAGAGCATAAAATCGGAACTCCTCGAGGACGGCACGTACGTCGACAAATATATCGCCATCAGAAACAAGAAAATAATTGACTCGGACAAGGACGAGATCAAGCTCGCACTCCGCATAGAAAAGGCATACCCGGATAAAGTTGTCTTTATTGCCAAGGTAGATGAGAAGGAAAACATCGGGGTGGTACGTTCACCGAGGGCTGCCACCGCAAGTTAAATCCAGGGTAATCCGCGTAGATACTTGAAATACTGATGTCTTGATGGCACGGTCTGCTGAGTCCGCGAAGCTGACCGTGGTCTTAATACGAAATCCCGCTAAGACCACGGTCAGCCCTCGAAGACTCGGGCAGACCGTGCCATCAAGAACGGAAATTATATGCAACGTTAAGGTTCAGTGTGCGCCAATCCGCGAGTTAAGCCACTCATCGCACACTGAAGTGCGCGGCACCCGGTTTATGAAAAAATATTTGCTAAGTAGAATTGGTCTTAACGAGCAAAGTGAACACCACCCGGATTATTTCTGTCAGATGGTTAAAGTGTTACGATTAATTAAGACACCGCTGTCGGCGAGGATCTGAGCAGCGGTGGCACCCGGAACTATCAATAGCTATCTATAGATATAACCTTCAGGCAATGCTGCGACCCCATTCACTTGCGCGTCCCCTCGACTATGAGTACCATCCTAAACGGTATCCAAGTATATCGGATGCCTTAATATGGGAGTAACAATTATGAGGAAGTATTTCCTGCTGATCCTTATAATTGCCTGCATGATGATGCAGTCCTGCTCGGACAGAGCCCCGGATGTGGCGGCACCCAATTCCGACGACCGGGATATATCCTGGCCACACCCTATCGAACCTTCTGCTCTGGATACTGGCAGGTGGTCATTGTTCCCGAAACAGGTCAGATTGAATGCGTTCAGATTCGAGATATATACCAGTGTTTAAATGTCCTCGGATTCCTTGAACCTCCGGCTCACGCCAACCTGACCATCGATTTCGGCACCCTCGATATCGACCCGGCGAATCAGACCATCTCGGTGGATGTCATTCTCAAACATCCGCTTCCCGATCCGACATTTACGGGGTTTGATGTTCGCGGTGTTGTATTCGGCCCGAAAGTTAACAACGCCGACGGCCTTACTCCCGTGATGGCGCCGGAACGCTTTTCGGGTGAGCCGTTTGGTTACATTGACGGAATGCTCGGTGTCCCGAACAGCTACGCCGATTATGACGGCAGTCTCTGGGGCTACAAGTTTTTCTGCGACGATCTCGGCAAGGATGATGACATAATTGTTTTCTTCTCCGATCCGGACAATCTTGAGAACCGCGCGAAATTCTCCAATGGCGCCACTCTCAGCCGTCACTATGAGCTCGACTGGAAAGATGTCGAGTCTGATTATTTCGTATTCAACTACGCGGTCTACGCAAATTATGACTGGCCGGTGGGTGATCTACCGATCGATCTCGACGATTTTGCCATCTCGACCGCCAACAGCTCAGAAGCGTTCTGCTGCAATATTACGGAACTATCCAACTCGCTCTATTATGATGAAGGCACCGGCGGCGGAAGCATCAGCCTCGAACTCGAAATATGGGACTGGCAGAAGAATATACGCGATGTAACCATCGAATCACTTGATGAGAGCACAATCCTTGAAACCACCGAGAATGAAGCGGCCGGCCCGGGGGGCACCGAATATTCATTCATATACGAATTCGTCGATATCATCGGCCATCCGCAATCCGAAGGGGATATCGATATTCTGATTACCGTCACCGACCCGATGACGTTCGGCCAGAGCTGGTTCCTCGGCCTCCTCAGCCCGTCGAATCAACTGTATGGAGAGGAAATTTACAACTGCTTCATCTACACGGCCAACGTCAGCGATTGCCCGGAGCCGGTTATCACTGATGTCGATCCCGATATAGGCTGGCCGGGATCATTTTTAGATGATGTTGTCATCACCGGTGAATTCATCGCCGGCCCCGACCTTGCCGTACGGCTCGAGTTAGGCGGAGAGACCGATATACAGGCTACGGACGTACAATTCGTAAGTGCTTCAACCATCACCTGCGATTTCGATCTTACCGATGCCGCCGATGGTGATTGGACCCTCGTTGTCGTCAATGGATGCGGCACTCCCGGCTCATATGAATTCTTCCATATCGGAAGCTGCGACGATCAGAATGAATGCCCGACCGATTCGATAACCGAGCTTACGCCCATCGGCGGAACCAGCGCGCACCAGTGGCTCGGTGCGCATTGCGTGGTCACCGGAACGAGCGGCACCGAATACCTGCTCTCGTTCCAATTCGACAGTTGGCCCCCCGGTCCCCCCTACTATTTCAGGTCCGGTTTTTTAGCTCTTAACGGCGACGCAACGCTGCATAATGAAATTCTTACTTCATACCTGCCAAACGCTGAATATTGGCGACCGCAATGGTATGCCGTCGATTCCAACAACAGGTGCTGGTACACAAAGAGCAGCGATCCATACACGATCTATTATGTCGACTGGGCCGAATCCGGTTTTGGAGCGCTCGACCAGGCATCGGGGATCTCATCCACGTCACCCTGGCGGATAATCGCTATGACGATTGATGATGCCGATAATGTTATCGTGCTCACCTACAGGTACATCTCCCCTGACTACCAGGTCCGAATACAACGCTGGAACGGTTCGACCTGGGATACGACAAACCTTCCCCAGACAATCGTTAATGACAACGGCGGTTATTTCGGATGGATGGATATCGCTTGGAATCCATACACCGAGGAATATCTTGTCACGAATAAAGCTCACGGTGTATACATCCCCGATCATACATGGATGGGCACACCGACCATCTGGGCCATCGATGAATCCGGTGACATAACATGGTACGATGACGAACTCTACACATCCATCGCCGACAACGACCAGGAATTCCGCGTAGGTGTGTTCATCGAGCAGGATGACCCGGACTGTCATTTCGTTGTGCTCGTGGCATGCAATGAGCTTCCCAATGTGCCAACCGACAACCCGTTCGACCCGAAATTCATCCGCTATAACCCATACTATGAGGGCAAGACAACCGGCACATGCGCGACCGATCTTGACCACTATTTCTGGCAATGCCTCGGTGAAGTAATGGAATACAACGACTCATACTACTGGTACGATGGCCCCTGGGCGGGCGGCCTCGGCTACATCGAAATGCCCGAGTGGGAATAACGCATATATAACAACCAAAATTATTATGAATAAATGTAACCCGCGAATCCTATTTCGCGGGTTACTTGCATGGAGCGCGGGACGTCGGCCCGGCTTCATGGGTACCGCAGGTCTTGGACCTGCGTGCGTCGGTCATAGACCGACGATACCCGTAACAGGCGTACGGCTCAGGTGCCACGCCCAATCCGAGTCTTCGAGGATGGGCGTGTTTTGGCCTGATTATATACGCTCTCGGGTGCCGCCCACAAGCGTAGAATATCCTGAATCGCCCACGAATGGTAATACGCTTGTGGGTGTTTAATCTGCATTCGTCACCTACAAGCTTCGAAGACTCGCTTGTAGGCGGCACCCGTTCTTTGGACACGGGCTGCCAGCTCGCATGATTAAACCCAATCCCATGTCGTATAATGCAGTTCATCAACTTCGTACTCTGGAGTGAATCGATGCGTCCTCATATAATAAGAATCTCAATATGCTGCATTCTCATAATAATATTTCTCTCCCCCGGTGCGTTTTCAACTGCGACCGGTGATGAGAGAAGTCTTCATTCAAAGTGCCAGGATACATGGGCCACTGTAAGGGGAGAATTCAGGCGGCTTGTCGAAGATGTGGGACTCGGCGGGAAATACCTCGAACAGCCAAGGTGGTATGACAACGGTTACAGCACGATCGGTCGTATGCCCTTCATCGATTCAGCCCTTGAAAAACCGGATACACTTCCGCATATGGCGCTGTCTTTCAATCTCGATGTTGAGAAACACGGGAACTCCATGTTTGAACTTCTTACCTTAGCGCAATATATGGCGGATGGCATCTATACTAAGGGACTTCACCGCCCGCAAAACCCCATTAATCTGCGCTCTATGACTGAAGATTACCTGGCCGATTTATCGGAACTGCCGGAAGAAATACGTGGGTTGATACGTTCTGTTTACGAAAACGACGGGGTTTCGGAGCCCCTCCAGCATATCTGCGGGATAATCATAAAAGGTGCGGCAACCGCATCCGCTTTGCGTGATGACGCATTCAGCGGTTTATCTTCGGATGAAATTAAACGCATCGAATCCCTGCTCCCGCAATATTTCCTTCCCATCGATGGAAATGGCAACCGGCAATTTCGCGCATACACCGTGAACACCCTCGATGACTGCATTGATCTGATTTTCCTGCTTGCGAAAATTGACTGGGAGAAGATGCGCGAAGCGTCACGTGAAATCGGCAGGGTTACGGATATGGTGCATGTGATACTCGACACCTGCGATCCGAATGTATCCGGTTGTTCGGAAACCGGGATTGTCATAGATGCGGAAACATCCATCGGACGTATCATCATCGGCGGAACCGGGGACAACATTTACACCGAAGATTGCGCGGTCCTTATCGACTTCGGCGGTGATGATGTCTACCTGAACAATGCCGGTTCCACTTCCCCGACGGGTTACGGCGCTGCAGTTCATTTCGACCTTTCGGGTAATGACACATATCGCGGTGAAGATTTCGTGCAGGCTGCCGGTTTCGGTGGCATTGGAGCGTTGATCGATATTTCGGGAAATGACAATTACTCGGCCCGGCACTACTCACAGGGCACCGCATTAGGCGGCTACTCGATTTTCCATGAAGGCGGAGGGGATGATACATACTCCGCCGACCTTGGTGGTCAATGCTGCGCAATATTCGGGGCAAGTGTGTTTCGGGAAGCCGGGGGGAATGACACATACCGTGTTCAATCAATGGGACAGGGTTTCGCATCGACATACGGCGTCGCTCTTATGTACGAGCAGGACGGGCATGACACATACAGGGCGGGCGGCAAGTATGGATTCTACAATGCGGTCGATTCGGCCTGCGCGCAGGGTGCCGCGATGGGTATGCGTATCTGGCCACCGACCGATAAACTCACGGTATACGGCGGCATAGCGTTGCTGAGCGACGCCAAAGGGAATGATAATTACATCGGTTATTCATTCGTACAGGGTGCGAGTTATATTTTCAGTCTCGGCATGATCGTCGACAGCGACGGTGACGACTTCTATTCGGGCGAATCGTATGTACAGGGAAGCGGATGCCATCTCTCCGCAGGGGTGCTGGTCGACAAGACCGGGAATGACATTTATAAGGTCTCCAATGTCGGCGGTGGATTCTCACTCGACCGTTCCGCGGGTGTTCTTTTCGATTATGAAGGCAATGACATCTACTACGGCGGCCACGAAGCCTGCGGTGCAGCCGTGAAGCCGTGGGGCGTTGGGATATTCGTTGATGCATCGGGCAACGACATCTACAATCGTGCCCACTTCGGGTATGCACGTTATCCCTACGCCGAGCATGCCCATTCGGTCGGTGTGTTTTTTGATTTCGGTGGCGATGATTTTTACCAGAGGAATACGAGGGAGAATAACTCAACCTGGCGGAATGGTTTTTACGGATTCGGTGAAGACCTCGATGAGCCGCCCAGCAACCAACCCGGATTCATGCACATAGAGGATGGGGGGGGGTCTTTGTATATTCATGAGGCACATAATCTTGCATCCACAAATGTCCTGCAGCGACTTCATGGAATAGGAGACCTGGTCGCGTCGGATGACCCATTCCCAACGATACATCACTTAGCCGGGATTTATGGCAAGCATAACGAACGGGGGATTCATGACACGATTGAGATATTACGTCTCCGCGGACGCGTCTCCCCCGATGACAGGCTTGTCATTGCCGGTTTGCTGGAATCGTATAAAACCAACCTGCGATTGGCAGCCGCAATTTTCTTTTTCCGTTCACCATCGGAAGATGCAGGCGAAATTCAACTGCTGATCGATGCTGTTTCATGTGAGATTGACTATCGTGTATCAGGGATGCTCGCACGATGTCTCGGCAAAACAGAAAGTCCTGATGTACTACCAACTCTCATCAGTTTACTCGAAACCGGGATCCACTGGGAAGTACGGCGCGCCGCCGCAATCGCTCTCGGCAATTTCGAAGGCAATGAGGATGCCATCGCGGCCCTTGAATTCTCGCTGCAAAATGAAGAGTCATATCGCGTGCGTACTCAAGCCGCGAAATCATTGGCTGAGATTGCCGGTATATCTTCCCGTAACAAATTGATTGCCGCTTTTACTGACGAAAATGAATTCGTCAAAATCCAGGCAGCGATGGGGCTTGTTGAATATGCCAAAGACACCAGCGGCATTCCGGCAATCATTGAGATGATGAACGCTCCTGAGATCAAATACATTGTCAACACCTATGCAATCCCCTTACTGCGTGATATCACCGGTACCAACCTCAGCGGAAAGGATAATTGGAGTGCATGGTGGTCTGAGAATGAAACCACTTTTGATCTCGCGGAAGGCCTGAAGCTCCGCGCTCAAATGTCGGAAGCAAGGAAACCCAACACCGATGGTGGCATCTTCGAAGCCGAGAATATCCTGCGCAAGGTCCTCAAATCAAACCCTGAGCACGACCAGGCCAAAACACTGCTCGCTAAAATTCTCAACAAACACGCCTGGGATATCGCCGTAAGTGGGATTGACATGGAGTACGGCGTTGAGCTCGCCGCTGAATGCGTGTCACTCGACAACAACCCGAATTACATTGACACCCTCGCGGTGCTGCTCTACAGAACCGGTGATAAACAGGCCGCAATCAATTTGCTCTTCAAGACAATCGAATCACGGGACGATCTCTCCGAGGCCCAACGCGAGACCCTCACATCCCGTCTTGACCAATTCAACCGGGGAGAAGTGAACCTCAACTAATAGTCAACCATCCCGGGGTGTGGGCTGCCACTCGACTTTCGCCATTATATAGCTTTGGTTGACACGGCAAGTCTTGTGTAGGGGTTACCCGGAGGGTCACCCTCCGGTCAGGCT
>CBDVBS010000145.1:0-8554 GCA_965372275.1 uncultured bacterium
GTCTGTTGGAGTTCCGCCGGAGATCATGGGCATTGGTCCCGCCAAGGCGATTCCAATTGCCCTGGAACGCGCGGGGCTTAAAATGGACGACATCGGTCTGTTTGAGATTAACGAAGCTTTCGCATGCCAGGTACTCGCCTGCCTGAAGGATATGAACATGGATCAGGAACGGGTTAACGTGCAGGGAAGCTCAATTGCCGTAGGACATCCGCTCGGAGCGACCGGCGCGAGGCTTACACTGACATTGCTTCACCAGATGAAGAGGAACAAGATTAAGTACGGCGTGACATCGATGTGTATTGGCGGCGGGCAAGGGATGGCCGCGATATTCAAAAATCCGCTGGTTAGTTGATGAGGTGATTCACCTACAAACTTCGAAGACTCGTTTGTAGGCGGCACCCGGATAGTGTTACCGGTAGCAGTGCTCAGGATAGCAGCTACTTTCCGAAGACGGAAAGATAGCAGCTACGTTATCGCTGGCTCCGTTGTATCGGGACAGCCTTGTTCCGAAACTAGGATTTGTCCGCTCCCTGACGCTCGACTTTCGCCATTATAAGACTACATCTGACACGGCAAGTCTTGCGTAGGGGTGACCCGGAGGGTCACCCTATGATGCCAGGCGCTTTAGCTGGAGGGCGAGCCTCCGGCTCGCCCCTACGAGATACTTATAGAGATCGATATGACTTTAAACCAGGTTGTATTAAACCAGCCATGTGAATAAAAGATACTTTTTCTTTGTGGCACCCCTATCCGAGTCTTCGAGGATAGGGGTGGTCTTTTTGTAGTGAGGAATTGTAAAGACATGAGACCACCTTTCAGAAGACAGAAAGGTGCCACGCGGAAAGAAAATGGTGAAAGAAGAGCTGACGGTCGCGGTTCGGATTTTCCATGGAAAACTATTTTGTAGAGATCAACGTCAATGTTGCCCATGTAAACTCTCTATCCTTCTTCATCTCGATATCGAGTTGCGAAGTTATGGAGGATGATTCGATCGGTTTGAATGAGAATGTGAGATTCACGGTGTCGAATGAGGAACCACCATAATCTCTATCCAATTCCCAGCTGGTGAGCTTTTCTTTGTAGTAGCCAAGAACCGATTTCGGGTCTTCCCGGCCGAGGAGCGTGACCATCTTCCTGCCCATCGCGTCGGTCTTGCCGGAATACAGCTTCATTGCAGGCATAAGTGGTATATCTTCCGGCCAGTCTTTCGGCATCAATCCCAGGTCGATCGGGAGTTTGATGTCACCCTTGCTGCTGAAGATCATTGTCAGATGCACGTCGTGGTTGTCCCTGATCTCCAGGCCATACAGGTCGAGTGATTCGTGACCCTTCGTGAAACTCAGACGCAGGGAGTCCTTGTTAAACACTAAGGGTGGTGCGTCAACCTGCTCCCACTCCCTGGGTAATTCTTTAAGATAGAATCCCCTGATCTCTGCAAGGGTAGGTGTCGGTGTTGATTCATCGCGCCTTGAGAAAATGGTTTCTAATCTCTCAAGGGGGGCTTGATAGTAGGATGAAGCCACTACCATATTCCATGGCTTTGGGATTATCTCAGGCCAATGGTTCGGGAGAGTTGGTGTAAATGCGCCGTACTTAAACGTTGGCTGCGGTTCAGCGTATGGATCAGAATTGCTATCCCCGTTCTCTTTCACGCGTTCGCCATGGCTGCAGGATGTCAGGAGGAAGATGACAAGTATGATGGACATTAGCAAAGATGTGTTTCTCATTTGTTTCACCAGTCGTGATTATACCCGAAACTTAATAAAAAACCCGGCAAATGAGATGCCGGATTACATCCATGATGTTCGGGACACCCCTATCCCGAAACCCAGTAGATGTACTGCCCTACTGAGGCTGCTATAATGAGAAATACGTGTAGCAAAATACTGTGTTTCCGAGGCTACCCTTCATACCCATTACACTTTTTAAGTCTTTGCTCTTCAATGTAGGCATCGGTTTGCATATCATAGTAGTAGCTTAGCAGCTCAGCCTTCTCACGTACAAAATACTCAGCAGGAAATAGCTTAACATCAATCTCCCAATATCTTTTTAGGACTTGTCCTACTGATCCCCCCTTGGGCAATTTCTCAGCTTCAGCTTCCCACTTACCAAGCTTATGTGCAACAACTGTAGGTGGCGGTTTCTTGGAGAGCTTCATAATCCTAAGGTCCATTGACATTTGAAGGATTTCACAATCGTTTAGATTTTGACAGCTTATTAAAACCTCATCTATAGAGTTGTTTTTGTCAGTAGGATGTGTTCTTAAGAAACTTATATCATCATGAATCGCTTTTATTCTTGAAGTAATATCCTCAGAAAGTACCTTGAAAAAAACAGCAGATGATATACATCTCCTTCCACGAACGATATTTGTAATATTTGCAATGACTTGGGCAGTAATAGGCTGATATGCTATTCCGAATTTATTAAGGACCTGTTTGTCATCGTGACCAGAGGAAATCATATAATGGGGAGTACATAGTTTTGCCATTAGACTACACAAGCACTCAAAATAGATCTGTGCCAGAGGTAAGAGAATTTTGTCTCGCAGTACCCCACGATGATAGGCTTCATTTCTGATATGGTGACCAAATTTGATAATCCAAGCGTCATCATCGGTAATTATTCCGATGTCTGTGGAAAGGAAACTAACTTTGTCCTTAAAGTGCTCAAGTATCTTCCTTCGTTTCTCAGGTGAATACTTATCAGGTTTGACAGGAAACGGATTTGGACCAAGCTCCCATAGAATAAACCAATACATGAATAATTCTGCCAAATTATCAATCAGGAAAATTGCCAATCTTGCGCCAGTTTGGCTACCCTTATCAAGTTGCCTCCTAGCCTCTTCAAGTTGTTCAATATCCTGATGTAAGGATTGCATTGCTCAATAGTGACGATGAATGACTAGTGTTATCCCAGTCGTATTCTAACATCCACAACCTTCGAGCCCTTCTTCGGCGCGAAGGAGAACACAGGGTTGAGGTCCATTTCGAGTATTCGCGGATGATCCGTAGCTAACCGGGATATCCGCTGCAGGATGTCGGCAAGACTTTTTACGTCCGCACCTTTCTTTCCGCGAGTACCTTCGAGTATCGCTTTCCCTTTAATTGAACCGATCATATCCTCGGCGTCCTGCTTGCTGAGCGGCGACAGGCGGAACTGGACATCCTTCATCACTTCCACGAATATCCCGCCAAGACCGAACATGATGATCGGCCCGATACCCTCGGTGTTATTCACGCCGATGATAGTCTCCACCGCTTCCTTAAGCTGCTCCTGTACGATGTAAGCCGGTTTGAACTGGGCGAATTTCTTTTCCATTTTTTCATATGCTTTCAGCAAAGCTTTTTCATTCCTGATGCTGAGCGCGATGCCGCCTTCATCCGTTTTGTGTACGATATCCTTTGAATCAACCTTGAGTACGACCGGGAATTTCAATTCCTTCGCGGCTGCTTTCAATCCATCTTCGTTTGTGGCGGTCATAACCTTGGCTGTTGGAATGCCGTATGCTTCCAGCGCCGCAAATGCTTCCGCCTGGGGGATGTAACCCTCACCAATTCCGGTGAATAATTTATCCACTTCGTCTTTATTCACATCAAATACGGGAAACTCCGGCTCCGGAGCATGCTTGTAGAGACCGTAGCGGGTCATGTTGATAAGCACTCGCGCGCCGGTTTCGGGGAATTCATAAACCGGGATTCCGCCAGCACGTATCGCGCGCAGCAGTCGCCCCCATTTCTCGATAGTCATCAACACAACGATGATCGGCTTCGTTGCCTTCGGTCCCCATTCGGCCAATGTCGCGGCGATGCCGTCGAGGTCAACGAACGGCGCGGATATGAAGCTGATGAGGATCGAATCGACATTCGGGTCTTTCATCAAACCTTCAACCGCGGCTCCGTAATGCTCCGGTCCGGCGGTGGCGATGACATCCACAGGGTTTTCAAGGGACGCCATTGGCATAAGTCTTTCCTTCAGGAATTCTTTCGTCTTCGGCTTAAGCTCGGCAAGTTGGAGGTCGGCCTGGATGCATTCATCGACAGCCAAGATTCCCGGACCGCCGGTATTGGTGACAATTGCCACGCGGTTGCCCTTCGGCTCGGGCTGATTAGACAGGGCGATGGCAGTCTGGATCATCTCGTCCTGTGTGTCGAAACGGATTATCCCGGCTTGTCGGAAGATGACATCGGTGGTGACATCCTTTTCCATCAACGTGCCTGTATGTGACGATACCGCTTTGAGCCCTTCCCTGGTCTTGCCGGATTTCACGGCGAGGATCGGTTTTATCTTTGATATTTTCTTTGCCACTTCGAGGAACCCGATGGGGTCTTTCAGCGTCTCGATGTGCAGCATTATGACCTTGGTGCCTTCGTCCTCACCGTAATATTCGAGTATTTCGTTCATCGACACATCGCACTCGTTGCCGTAGCTTGCGTACATACGTATGCCCATACCGATCTTGTCGAGATGCAGCTTGAGCACTTCGCCGACGCCGCCCGACTGCGCGAGGATGCTGACATTGCCCTCGGTCATCGGCACGAATGTGAAGTTGGCATAGACCGACACTTCCACGTCGGAGTTCTGTATGCCCTGTGAATTAGGGCCATACACGCGCATGCCGTATTTGTGCGCGATTTCCACCATCTGCTTCTCAAGCTTTTCACCTTCTTCTCCGGCTTCCTTGAATCCCGCGGAATGCACGATGGCGAACTTGACACCCTTCTTGCCGCATTCCTCGATGGCCATCGGCACATAGGTGTTCCTGATGGAGATGTTCACGAGATCGACATCGTCGGGGATATCAAGTATCGACTTGTATGCCTTGAACGATTTGATATACGGGTTCTTCGGGTTGATGGGGAATATCGGTCCCTTGAACCCGTGGTCGAGCAGGTTCTGCATCACTATATGCCCGATGCTGAGGGGGTTATTCGACGCCCCGATAATCGCGATGGATCTTGGTTTAAATAATGAATCAAGCATGATATGCCTCCGTGATTAAGCTATTTATTCATCAAGGTAAACAGTCATCGTTTCACAATCACTTTTAGGATACTTAACAGTTCCATCAGTAAAATGAACCTTTGTTATCTTTAACTTCGCTTCAGCGAGCAAATCAAAACCGTGCATATACCAGTAGGTTCCACTCGGTGTTTTTCTGCCAGGTTTAATTGTGTGTTGAGCTTGTCCTGTGAAAACGTTTGATCTATTAGTATAATAGTATACAGGGTCACCAAAGCGATCATAGCATCTTATCTCAACCTTATAAGCATCAATTGTTTTGTCCGTGACATTTTCCCATTGGGCATAGACATAAGGGACGTTTGCGGAATCACGAGTAATCCTACCATCAATGGGTTCTAAAGGGCATTCAAGGGCTTTCCGAGCTGCTTCCTCTGAAGCTTTTAAATTCTCTTCGTCGTAAGCTCTTAAGATGTTAGAATATTCTATGGTTTTTAAAGAGCAAGTAAAGAATGATCCGTCCCAATTTAGGTAAATCATGCCTTCATTATCATTTATTAAATGTAATTGCCCACCTCTCATAATATATTGTTCATCACCGTTATTATAAATAATCTTAGAATCATAAGTGAAATTATCAGTTACTAATTCCCACTCTGTGAATTCATCCAAAAGCCTGCTTCTTAAATCTTTTATTAGCAAACCAAACTCGTCTCCTGCAAGGCCACCAACCCGGTCTCTCCCAAATAGCACTATCTCAAGTTGTGAATCTTTGAAACCGAGCCACCATCTTATCTTCATTGAGCCATTGGGATATGCAATCTTAAAAGGTTTATTGTACGCATAATCTAGAAGCCCTGCATAATTCACAACATTCTCACTCGATGTGTCAATTTCCCAACTAGACAGATCTAATGCATATTCCGAAATCCGTAAGGGATATTCATCGAATAACCTGTCATCATTGCTTAAGTTAGATGGTTCGGGATCTGATATGGCGTTTTCTTCAGGATCGATTTGAATAGTGGAGTCCTCACCAATTGCCATACTACTGACTAAGGTTATACTAACCGCAAAGATACATGTTATAAGCCAACGTATCATACTGCACCTCCAAATTAATTAGCATACTACAGGTTAACATATTAGCTGACTTACTTTCCCATCGCAATCAATGCCGCGCCGATAGCCCCGGTCAATTGCGGATGAGCCGGCACCTTGACCTTTTTTTCGAGTGTGTTTTCAAAGATTGTTGTGATGATCGGATTATGCGCGACCACGCCGCCGGTGACCACGATGTCCCCGGTGAGCGGGTCCATTTCGATGATGCGCGCCACCACCGAATGGAACGCCCCGGCGATGATGTCCGCTAACCTGTCACCCTTCTTGAAATTGGTGAGGATTTCGGTCTTCGTGAATACAGTGCAGAAGCTGCCGAGTTTCACCGGTGATTCGGCCTGCTCGGCAAGGGTATTCATTTTATCGAGGGGTACTTCCAACAGACCGGCGATCTCTTCAAGGAATGATCCCGTGCCTGCCGCGCATTTGCGGTTGAATTTGAAGCTGACCCGTTTGCCATTTTTATCCAGCGAGATGATCTTATTATCCTGCCCGCCGATATCGACGATGGTTATAGGGACATGAAATTCCTGCAGCACGCCTTTGCCGTGGCACGCGATTTCCGTGCGGGTGAAATCAGCGAAATCGACTTTGTCGCGGGCGTATCCGGTAGAAACGGTGGCGCTTATGTCAGAGCTGTTCATGCCGAGTTCATTCAGAATTGCGTTACGACATTCCCCGGCGACCCTCGGTCCTTCCGCGCCTGAGCGTTGCACGCGATGACAAAGGATCTTGCCGTCCCCACCGACGACGACAACCTTGGTCGCCGACGCGCCTACGTCAACTCCGCAATATATCTTCTCATCAGCCATATCAGCCTGAATTGTAACCCACGAAATGGGATTCGTGGGTTACATCTATATAACAATCAAACATTATCCAACTGTTATCCGAGCCGCGACCGTCAGGGAGCGGACATTTCCGATGTTTCGGGACACCTTTGTCCCGAAACGTGCGCACACTAAAGTGTGCGGCACCCGAAAATATTCTGGGTTGTAACCCACGAATCCCATTTCGTGGGTTACGTCTATTCCTACACTTCCGCCAACTGTTCGGCGAATGCTTCTATATTCGTCTTCGCCTGTTCTTCCGAGTAACACCTGAGATCGTTCAGATCAGCCTGGATGATGATGTATGGCACGCCGGTTTCAGCCTGCAATCTCTCCGGAAGACCATAACGGTTGTTCGAGTTGGCCGGGCAGGTCTTGGCATCATGATAAAGAATGCCGTCTATTTTGTATCTGTCGATCATGCGTTTCATATATTCAGTTTTGAATTTCTCGGAACGCACGATGAAAATTTCACAGTATGCCTTTGCCATGCTCCTGAACGGGTCATCCGGGTCGAACGAATCGAATATCCAGGAGTTGCAGTATGTCGATGCAACTACGCAGATATTACGTGAAGCAAACAACTCGGAATGGTCGCGCAACTTGCCCCATATCGGCATGCCTTCCCAGTAGAGCCTGAATTTCTCATCGGCGACGCTGCCCTCGTTATTGGCGATGCATTCGTTTAATTCCTTGAGCAGCACGTCGTAGTAGTCGATGGCCCGCTGGTCGCCGCGCATCACGACCGCGGGTCCCATATGGATGGTTCCGTCGAAGAAGTTGATCGGTGACGGCACGGCCTCGGCCGCACTGAGTACGCCTTTCCACTTTTCGGTGAGTTCCTTCGCGCGGCTGACGACTTCCTTGAAATAGTCATAGTCGAACTTCACGCCGGTGATCGCGCACAGCGGTTCAACCATTGCTTCTATCTGTTTCCGGACGGGTTCGATATATACGTCGGTGACTTCGTCAATATTACGCGGCGTCTCGATGCCGAGGATGGGTACATCTAATCGTCTGTGATACCATCCGAGCCAGTCTTTCACATCGCGGCACTGGTTGGTGTTATAGATAAGGACGTCCGGTTTGGGAAATTCATAGCCGGGCATCTTGGCCATTGGTGTTTCGCTTTTGAGGAATGAACCAACGTCGGCGGTCAGGTATGAGCAGATTTCCGGTGAATATCCAATCGCGTTTGCCGCCGGGATCAGGTCGGTGGCCATACGCGTCGCGCCGAGCATCGCGCCATGATTCTCCGGGAAGAAGACAAGGAATCCACAGGCGGTGAGCAGTTCCGACGGACCTACGCTCGTGCACCATGCTATTTTCTTATCGCCGGATTTGGCGGCTTCGAATATCTCGGTGAAATATGCACCCATGACCCCCTTCATGGCTTTCGATGCTCCAATTTTCCTAACGAGGGGTTTATCCTCACCAGACATAATGGTACCTCCCGATTCGTGCGTTTAATGTTCCCTGACAGTCCCGCCCGGGCGGCGGGATGGCTATTATATCAGATTTAATCGCGGTTAGCATAACTTCAAACTCCGCTTTACTGCTCACTTTCAGCCCATTGTTTATCTTTTACCTGGGGACGCGGACATCCAGGGCCTGTTGAAAAGCCGAAAAATAGGGACTGGCCT
>CBDVBS010000146.1:0-8512 GCA_965372275.1 uncultured bacterium
TATTCATGTACAAAAACCATGAAACCCACTTCCCCGACAGCCTGTTCAAGGTGCGACCTGCCCGATTTTAAGGAATCGCACACTGAAGAGTGCGGCACCCGCCTGATGGCAGGGTTGGCAAAAATATGAAACGCGGCTAAAAAAGCCGCGTTAGTTATCAAATTCAGGTTGTTATAAGGCAACACAAGTTGCCGTTTCCCTTACTTGGCAATTTCCTGTACGCGCATCTCGCGTATCAGTGTAACCTTGATCTGGCCCGGATAATCGAGTTCGTCCTCGATACGGGAGGCAATCCGCCGCGCTAACAATGGGGCGGTTGCGTCGTCAACATCTTCCGGGACGACCATGATCCGGATTTCACGTCCGGCCTGTATGGCGAAGCATCTCTCTACTCCGTCGAACGACTGTGCGAGCGATTCAAGCTGCTGCAGTCTGCGGAAGTAGCTCTCAAGAGTTTCGCCGCGCACCCCGGGACGTGCCGCGCTGATCGCGTCGGCCGCCTGTACGAGTACCGCCTCAATTGTGCGCTGCTCGATTTCGGCGTGATGTGCCGCGATGGCGTGAATTACCCCCTTGGGCTCACGATGTTTGCGTGCCAGTTCGGCTCCGATCGAAGCGTGAGTACCCTGGATCTCGTGGTCCACGGCTTTCCCGATATCGTGGAATAGACCGCATCGTCTTGCCAATATGGGGTTCGTACCCAGTTCGCTGGCGAGGTTGCCCGTCAGGAACGCCACTTCGATGGAGTGTTTCAGTATGTTCTGGCCATATGATGTACGGTACTTCAAACGACCCAATAACCGTATCATCTCGGGGGATGCGTCGCCGATCCCCACTTCGAGCACCGCCTGCTGGCCGGTCTCTTTGATCGCGGAATCGATCTCCTTACGGGATTTTTCAACCATCTCCTCGATTCGCGCTGGATGAATGCGCCCGTCCTGGATGAGTTTCTCCAAAGCGAGTTTCGCGATGGCCCGGCGCACCGGGTCGAACGCGCTCAACACCACTGCTTCGGGCGTATCATCAATTATAACCTCTACTCCGGTGATGGTTTCGAACGTACGGATGTTCCTGCCCTCGCGGCCGATTATGCGTCCCTTCATGTCATCTGAAGGAAGTTTGACCTCCGATGTGGTGGTCTCCGCTACATGGTCAACCGCGGTACGTTGTATCGCCAAGGTGATAACCTTCTTGGCGATCTTGTTCTCTTCTTCCTTGAGCTGGGTTTTATACTCCTGGATCTTCTTGGCATACTCAGTATCAAGGTCCCGATCGACCCTCTGGAGCAGGATCTCCTTGGCCTGATCCGTGGTCAGGCTTGAAATGCGCTCCAATTCCTTGGTCTGAGACTCTATCTTAGCGGCCAATTCCTCTTCCTGGAGGATCAGTCGCTTTTCTTTCTTATCCAGGTTATCGAGTCTTTTCTGTACCTGGTCATTGCGCTTCTCAAGCTTCTCGAGTTCACGCTGACCCTTATGGCGCTCCCGCTCAATGTCTTTCTGCTTTCTCTGAATATCCTTATCGGCTTCCTTAGCCTTTCGCTCCACCACTTCCTGGGCGGCAATAAAGATATCCTTCTTTTTAAGTTCCCCCTCCGTAATCGCATCTTCAACAATTCTCTTGGCCTTCTTGTCGGCCGAATCAATTTTACTCTTATCCCAAACAAGTGATCTGAACAACCAGGCTACTGCAAATCCGAAGACAAAAAATCCGACAATCCATCCTGCAAGCGCCATTCCCGGAGGGATGGCACCTAACAACGGCGTAAACATTTATCTGAACACCTCCTGGGTGTATACCGAGCGCGTCACGCGCCTATGCGCGGACGCATTTATGTGAACGCGTCGGTATAAAAAATATATGAATTGACAAGGTTCAATCCCCCTGCATCAAATAATATCTTTATTGATACTCCCCAATTTGCCCGAAATGTATAAATCATCACATCCCCCTCCGCCGTGAAGGGGTTGCGAGATCATACACAAAAATACCCCATTAAGTATACACCTCATTACCGATAGAGAAAAGGGATTTTATAACCCTTATTCCTTGCTGTTCAGGTATGGCAAAGCTTCTTCAATCACCCACTGGGCGTTTGCGGGACGGTACTGCTCGGATAATTCGGCAAACCTTATCGCTTCAGAAGTACGTCCGATTTCATTATAGAGAGCCGCAAGGTGATACCATGCCACCCAGTCCCGGCTATCAGTACCGAGCGCGGAAAGGTAATCCGTTTCGGCCAGGTTATATTCACCTTTCAATGCATGAACATAGCCGCGCCATATAAGGGTGGGGGGATGACTCGGCCAGAGCCATTCACTCTTATCCAAATATGCCTTGGCTAAGTCCAGGTCCCCTTTGCGGGCGAGGATGCCACCGATATTGCGATATGCCTCGGCGACGTGATGTCTTACCGTTAATTCCTGCAGATAAACATCGTTATCGATCAATTCCTGCCTGAGGCCGTGGAACGCGATCATATCAGCCACATCAAGCGTTGTGCCGGCCTGTGTTTCCCAGAATATCAGGCCGTTGCCTTCCTTGGCTCCCACGAACATATGGAACGGCGCCAACAGGGCGAACCATCTATGCCCAGACCGTTCGGCGGCGGAGATGAAAACAAGTGAAGCATCAGAGCAATCGAGGATTCCACTCATCAGGCCGTCCGAGAACGTGGTCCCCGGGAGTCCGCGCCTGAAACCCATATGTTCGAACAGGATCGAATCAACTTTTTGTAGAGCCGTGACCTCGTTGTCCTGTGGGCGGATAGCATACGCGGCGGTGTAAACCGCATATTCAAGCATATCATATGCCCGTTGAGGCGCTTTCTCGATATCGAGCACCATCTCACCGATGGACCTCCCCTCGTTCGCGGCGGTTATGAAGTCATACACCCCTCGGCTGGTCAGTCCTTCAGGCTCAAAATCAGCAGGAACCCCGAGGTCAGTCGCGAGTGCGGGTATGCTCACAAAGCAAACGCAAAGAAGGGAAACGCACATTATTTGGAAACAGTTTTTCACGCTATACTCGAATTTGATAAGAACCCATAAGATAATCACAATTGCGGTTGACAATGGTGTTGGTGTTTCGGGAATTTATTCCCGAAACCCTTTGAAACGTACCATGAACAGTTTCGGGAATAAATTCCCAAAACACCGGAAAATCACTTATTCGTATAACCCTGTCGTGGTGGTTACTCCTCCTCCTGATCCTCCTCCTTTTCCTCAACCGTCTTGCCGTTGCCCCCTTCAGGTTCGGTTGCAAGGCCGATGGCCTGGCGGACTTTCAGCTCGATCTCTTCGAGCATATCAGGGTTTTCGGACAGGAGGTCGCGCACATTCTCGCGTCCCTGGCCGAGTTTCTCATCGCCGTAACTGAACCACGCTCCCGCCTTCTTGACGATATTCTTCTCAACCGCGATATCGAGGATATTCCCGATACGGCTGATACCTTTTCCGAAGATGATATCGAAACTTGCCTCCTTGAACGGCGGCGCGACTTTGTTCTTCACAACCTTCATAATGCACTGTAACCCGATAATGTCATTGCCCTGCTTGATGGATGCGAGCCTTCTGACTTCCAATCGCAGGGAAGCGTAGAATTTAAGCGCCCGTCCGCCGGTGGTTGTAAGCGGGGAGCCGTACATCATCCCGATCTTCTCGCGTATCTGGTTGATGAATACCACGACGGCATTCGAACGGCAAATATTCGCCGAAAGTTTCCTCAATGCCTGGCTCATAAGCCGCGCCTGGAGGCCCACGTGTATATCGCCCATATCGCCTTCAAGCTCGGCGCGGGGAACGAGTGCCGCCACGCTGTCTATCACAATAACATCCACCGCGCCTGACTTGACAAGCATATCGGCAATCTCCAATGCCTGTTCCCCGGTATCGGGCTGGCTGATAAGCAGATCGTCGGTGTTAACCCCTATTGCCTTGGCGTAGATGGGGTCGAGGGCATGCTCGGCATCGATAAAGGCCACCGTGCCGCCAATTTCCTGCGTTGCGGCAACTATGTGCAGCGCAAGGGTGGTCTTACCACTCGCTTCAGCGCCGTATATCTCGATGACCCTTCCACGTGGAATCCCACCGACTCCGAAGGCTAAGTCGAGGGATGGAATCCCGATCGGGATTACATCCATTCTCATGGCGGCTTCGCTGCTGCCAAGGCGCATTATGGCGCCCTTGCCGAACTGCCTTTCGATCTGAGTGAGTGCCAGGTCTAATGTTTTGCTTTTTTCACTTGCGACTTTGTCTTCCATCTTTTTTCTCCCTTACTGAATCTATTACCCCCATTCCCCGGTGATTATAACCTATAACTAAACGGATGTATAGTCTTTCACGGATTATTCTTTACCGAATTCCACCGTTTTCAGCGGGGTATATTCAGGTCCCCTGGGGTTCAACTTAGACTCGAACAGGGTCATTCCCCGTATCTCAAACTCCATGAGCTCAGGTGGCTTCTGGCTTTCGAAGCGTTTCTTTTCTTCCGGTGTCATACGCCGACGGCTTCTCGCCAGCGTGATATGCGGATGAAAACGCCTGTCATCGAGCTTGAAATTGGCCATTATCAACTCGGTTCCGAGCGAAGAATATATCCGGGCGCATTCCTCATCACCTTCGGAAAGACCAACCCATATTACCGAGCCGAATGTTCCCACCGACCCTAATTTGCCCCTGAACGGGCTATACAGTGCCGCCGCCCGTGTCATTGCATCGCTGATGCTGTTGATATCGTCATATGTGGCATTCCCGAGGAACGCCATCGTGATATGCAGGTTGTCTCTCGAAACCCACTTGTATTCCCAGTTGCCGCCTGAAATCTCCCGAATGAACATCGAGAGCATTTTCTTGACGGATCTCGGAAGCTCGATAGCGATAAATACACGTATCATATCGTTCATAACACACACCTAAATGAATTTGTCCAGGAGATACTCGCGTATCATCCTCAACGATTCCGTAACCGATTTCGCCCGAATTATTTCCCTTTCCCCGAACATATCAAATGTCTTCACCCTTTTTTCTCCGTCCTTCGTGACTAAGGACATATACACTTCACCGATTTTGCTTTTGTCGCTATCGGTGGATGGTCCCGCATTTCCGGTTACTCCAAAACCGATATCGGATTCGAAAGCCTTCAATGCTCCTTCCGCCAATGCAACAGCCACGTCGGATGACACAGTACCCTGTTCGTCCAATAGTGACGCCGGTACACCTAAGAGTTTTTCTTTCGCGAGACGGGTATAGCATACAACTCCACCTGTCAACACCCTGGATGAACCCGGTATGTTGGTCAGTCGATGAGTGATCCCACCGGCGGAGATCGATTCGGCGATACCGATGGTGAATTTGTTTACCATCAGCAGATGCATTATCTTTTCCGCGTTCACCTTGTCTATCTCTGACCCCTTTAGCATATCTATTTCTTTAGGATTCTCACGCATCATTTCACCTCACCAATGAGATCGTAATCCAACGCCTCGGCTATTTCGACATCTACAAAATCCCCGATCACCGCGTCTCCGCTAATATAAACCAGCCCGTCCACTTCGGGAGCATCACGGAAGCTCCTGCCGGCCAACTTACCCACGGTTTCATCTTCACCCTCGACGAGCACCGTTAAAAACTTGTTCTCAAATTTGAGATTCCGTCCATAACTCACATCCGCCTGCAGGTTCATGAGCGTGTGATAGCGGTGATCCATCACGTAATCTTCAACCTGATCCTCCATGTCCCACGCTTCCGTACCGAGTTCACGCGAGAACTTGAATATCGTAAGCCTGTCGAATTCGGCCCGGGCCACGAAATCCGCGAGCCTTTCGAATTCCTCCTCCCCTTCCCCCGGGAATCCCACTATGAGCGTTGTACGCAGGCAGACATCAGTGTCACCAAAGAACTCCCTGAGATGTTTGATAAGGCCCAGGTAATCCCTCGATGGTGCAGTGCGATGCATTTTCTCAAGAATCCGCCCATCCGAATGTTGTAACGGTATATCGAGGTAGTTAAGTATCTTGTCCGAATCCTTGATGATACCGAGCAGTTCATCATCGAGTTTCTCGGGATGCAAATACAACATCCGTATCCATAGCGGTCCCTCAAGCTTATCCAGCTCGGTTAGTAATCGATGCAGCGATGAACCTGTGTCGGAGCCGAATGCGGTTGTGTCCTGGCTTACGAGAATTACTTCTTTCACTCCCTGGTTCACGAGCATGCGGACTTCAGCCACAACTGATGAAACTTCCCTTGAACGGTACGGACCCTTGATGGACGGGATTGTGCAGAATGCGCATTTGTGATCGCATCCCTCGCTTATTTTAACATATGCGTAATGCGATGGTGTAGTAAGCAGCCTCGGGTAGTTGTGATCGTAGAGCCATGACGGTTTACTGCTCGTAATGACTTCGAGTTTTACTGGAGGGCTTTCATCCGTGCCAGTTGATAGATTGCTTGATACATCGTCAACGAGTTTCTCAATGTCATCCACGCCGTAAACCCCGTCGAGGTTCTCGATATCCCGGCCGACTTCAACCGGGTATCTTTGTGGAAGGCATCCGGTGACATACACTTGCAGAGCCGGGTTTGTATTCTTCATCTCGAGTACTTCGAGGATTTCCTCTACCGCTTCAACCTTGGCATCCTCGATGAACGCGCAGGTGTTGATAATAACAGCATCGCAGGTATCATCGGCATAACCCACTTCGAATCCCCTTGCTGAAAGCATGCCGAGGATTACTTCCGAGTCCACCCTTGCCTTTGGGCATCCCAGGCTGATTAATCCAACACGCGGTTTTTTACTGCCTTTTGTCATTCGACTTCAGTTTCTGTTTCAATAAGTTTGATATTTTTCCAACGTCCGGTTCTGAAAAGGATGAACAGGGCAATACCCTGGATCACCTGGCTGCATCCCATTGTGAGCCACACGCCGTAGTAGTCAAGGTTTGTGAAATTCATCAGTGCCCATGCGGCTGGAATGCGTAACACCCAGATCGACAGGACGTTTATTATCATCGGGCTTATAGCATCACCGGCGGCACGTACGGCCCCGGCGTAGATCAGTGCCGCTAAGAAGATATCACCAATACCGATAATCCGCAAATAGAGGGCCAATGATTCTATGACTTCCGTGTCATCGGTGAATATCCTGGCGAGTGAGTGAGGCCAGAACCAGAAGAGGAACGCGTTAAGGGACATGACGCATAAGGCGAATAAAAAAGCGCGATCCGCCGCCTTACCCGCGCGCTCCTTCAATCCCGCGCCGATACTTTGCCCGACGATGATCGCCGATGCCTGCATCATGGCCATCGCAGGGCCGAAAGACAGCCATTCAATCAGAAAACCGGTATTGAGCACAGCGTGGGCCTTCTCATGGATGACCGAGTAGCTGATGATAATATTCAGCACCATAACCGACAGGTTACGGCTCACGAACGCAAACGCGCTCGGAAGCCCGATACGCAGCACCGGCAATATCCCGATCCACGATGGCAGGAACCTTTCAGCTTTGCGTATATCAATCCTGTATAATCCTGAAAACAAAAGCCCGAATACGAGAATACATCCCACTGATCGTGCAATCAGGGTCCCGATGGCCGCTCCCTGAATACCCATTGCGAATCCGAATGTCGACGGGTCTAAACCGCCAATTACCGGGCCGGGTATCAGTACCCAGTTCAGCACGACATTGACTATGTTCATTATCGCCAAGATGATCGTAGGGGTCAGTGTGTCCCCGGTGCCCTGCATCAGGTTAAAGACCACGAGTGAGAGGATGAATATGGGCATTGCATTTATGAAGATGATCAGGTAGTCATATACATATTGATTGACTGCGTCGCTGGAGTTGTAAACCTGGATGAAATCGGTCAGAAACAACCTTCCGCAAATCAGAATGACCACGGAAAAAATCGCGATCCCCCAGAATGTGTCTATCGCAACCGTTACCGCCCGGCTGTGGTCACCTTTGCCGGTGTATTGTGCTACGAGCGTGCTCAGTCCAATGCCGATTCCCATCGCGAGGGAGAATACGATCATGATGCCGTTACGGGCAAGGCCGATGGCGGCGAGCGGGTTTGCCCCGAGGTCGTTTTGCATGCCATACTGACCGATCATCCAGGTGTCGGCCCAGCCGGTCATCATCTGAAGGATAACCTGGAGGATGAATGGCCAGACGAGTATCAACAGCACGGGGAGAAGCCTGCCGGTCAGAATAAACCGGCGGCGTGCTTCCAACTGCTCATTGTTTCGCGTCTCATTATTTCTTGAGAATCCGGTGCGCACAACGTACGACTCAAGCTCCACATGCAAATTTCCGGGGCATACTGCGCCCCGGGCTTCCCCGATACATTTCTAACTAAATCGATTTAACCCCGGGACCTGTTATTGAAGATACCCCTGACATCCGGTCCGGATGGTTCGCTATCCATGGAATCAAAATGATTCTAACATAATGAGTAGATCCTATTGCTACCGGTGCTACGGGTGTTTCGGGAATTTATTCCCGAAACTGTTCT
>CBDVBS010000147.1:0-8507 GCA_965372275.1 uncultured bacterium
GTATAGTATGGACCGAAGGCAATTTCTGGTTTCAACCGGAAAGGGGGTGGGAGGAGCCTTAGCAGCACTTGCATGGGCAACTACCACTCCGAGGAAAGCCGCGGCCCTACCCGATGTTGGGCCAGTGAACGGCAGGCCACTGAAGATAGCCTACGCCACTGACACCACAAGTATCTGTCCCTATTGCGGAGTAGGTTGCGGTTTGTTAGTGTCGTCCCAGGACGGCAAGATTATCAATATAGAGGGCGACCCGGATCATCCGATCAACGAGGGCGCGCTCTGCTCCAAGGGCGGTTCGGTCTTCCAGGTGGGCAACAATGAGAGACGCCTGGATAAGGTCCGCTACCGCGCTCCCGGCGCTTCCGACTGGCAGGAAGTTGACTGGGACTGGGCAATCGACAAGATCGCCAGGAATTACATCAAATCACGTAATGAAACATTCGTGAAGGAAGAGGGCGGGGTAACGGTTAACAGGACCGATGGAGTCGCCTGTTTCGGCGGCGCCGCGCTTGACAACGAGGAGTGCTACCTCCTCTCCAAGATGACCCGCGCTATGGGTTTGGTCCAGGTAGAACACCAGGCACGAATATGACACAGCTCCACAGTGGCCAGTTTGGCCGCTACTTTTGGACGAGGAGCTATGACAAACCATTGGATTGATATGATCAATGCCGATGTTGCCATGGTGATGGGCAGTAACGCCGCGGAGAACCATCCCATTTCGATGCGGTGGCTCCGACGGGCGCGGGAGGAATATGGAGCGTATGTGATCAGTTGCGACCCCCGCTACACGAGAACGTCATCGTTCGCTGATCTGTATGTCCCGTTCCGCTCAGGTACCGATATCGCTTTCGTAGGCGGTATCATCAACTACGCCCTGCAGAATAACCGCATTCAGAAGGAGTATGTCGCCAATTACACGAATGCGGGATTCATCATCAACGACAAGTTCGATTTCAACGACGGCCTGTTCGCCGGATGGGACGGCTCCAAGTATGACAATTCCCTCTGGGCTTACGAACTTGACGGCGAGGGCATCCCGAAGATCGACAGGACACTCAAACATCCACGCTGCGTGTACCAGTTGATGAAGAAGCATTTCGCGCGCTACGACTTCGCTACCGTATGCAACATCACAGGTTCACCGCGCGAGAAATACGAGAAGGTCTGCGAGAAGTACACATCCACCCACAAGCCGGACAAGGTTGGTACCTGGTTGTATGCTATGGGCACCACCCAGCATACCCACGGTACTCAGAACATCAGGACCTACGCAATGCTGCAGTTGCTGCTCGGTAACATCGGTATGGCCGGCGGCGGCGTGAACGCATTGCGCGGCGAGTCCAACGTACAGGGCTCGACCGATATGGCACTGCTGTACCATATCCTTCCCGGCTACCTCAAGACACCGACCACCGCACACGTGGACCTCGCGACATTCCATGAGAAGACGACCCCGAAGTCGAACGATCCGAAGAGTGCAAACTGGTGGCAGCACACGCCCAAGTATATGGTCAGCCTTTTGAAGGCATTCTGGGGCGATCATGCCACGGCGGCGAACGAGTTCGCGTATCACTACCTGCCGAAACGTAACGGTGCTCATTCCCACATGCATATTTTTGAGAATATGCATAAAGGGAATGTAAAGGGCATGTTCCTGTTCGGCCAGAACCCCGCGGTCGCCGGCCCGAATGCGAACCTCGAGCGCAATGCGATGCATAACCTTGATTGGTTAGTCGCTGTTGACCTGTGGATGACCGAATCTGCAACATTCTGGAAACGCCCGGGTGTCAATCCGGCCGATGTCCAGACCGAAGTTTTCATGCTTCCGGCCGCTGCGTCGGTTGAGAAGGAAGGTTCGGTATCGAACTCCGGTCGATGGCTGCAGTGGCGCTACGCGGGTCAGCCCCCGCCGGGAGACGCCAAGACCGACGCCTGGATCATGCAGGAAATGATTTACAAGCTCAAGGAGCTTCTGCCGAGCTTGGATACGACAGGCGTACCTGAACCGCTCACCGAGCTCTACTGGAATTACGGTGACGGTGATGAGCCTGATGCTCACATGATCGCCAAGGAGATCAACGGTTACTACATGCGGGATACCGACGTCGGCAAGAAGGGCGCACAGGTTGCCAACTTCACCAAGCTGACTGATGACGGAGCCACATGTTCAGGTAACTGGCTGTATTCCGGTTCGTACACCGAGGACGGCAACATGATGGCTCGACGCGACAAGCATGACGCCATCAACAATATCGGTCTGTATCCGAAATGGTCGTGGTGCTGGCCGATTAACCGCCGCATCATCTACAACCGCGCTTCAGTCGACTTGAAGGGACGCCCGTGGAACCCGGACAAGTGGGTCATCCGCTGGAATCCCGATCTCAAGGAAGGCAAAGGCGGCTGGGAAGGCGATGTGCCGGACGGCGGCTGGGCTCCCAATGACAGGCATCCATTCATCATGAGACCCGAAGGACATGGTTGTCTTTGGGCTACAGCGTTGAAGGATGGCCCGATACCGGAGCATTACGAGCCGATTGAAAGCCCGATCCGCAATCCTTTGACGAACCAGCAGAACAACCCCGCCGCGATAGTCTTCAAGACTCCGAAGGTGGATAACTACGGCAGCCCGGATGAGTTCCCGATTGTAGGCACCACCTACCGTGTCAGCGAACACTGGCAGGCAGGTGCTATGACAAGGAACCTCCCATGGTTAGCCGAGTTGGTTCCCGACATGTTCGTCGAGCTTGGCGAGGATTTCGCCAACAGGATGCGCATCAAGAACGGCGACAAGGTCAAGGTGAGTACCGCGCGCGGAAGCGTCGTGGGCTATGCCCTGGTAACGAAGCGCTGGCAGCCGTTCACATGCGACGGCAAGCGTATCGACCAGGTCGGTGTAGTTTGGCACTTCGGTTATGAAGGTATCGCCAAGGGCGATTCCGCCAACCTGTTAACGCCTCACTGTGGTGATGCCAATACGGCAATACCGGAGTATAAAGCGTTCCTTTGTAAAGTAGAGAAGGAGGTGTAGTGGAATGGCTCACATGGCACTACTTCACGATATGACAAGATGCATCGGATGCCGCGGATGCCAGATCGCCTGCAAGCAATGGAATAATCGGAAAGCCGAGAAGACCACGTTCTTCTCCGGCCCCGGTTACCAGAACCCTGCCGATCTGTCCGCCAACTGCTACACGTTGATAACATACAACGAGGTGCAGATATCCGATCGCTTCGACTGGGTATTCGGCAAGCTTCAGTGTAAGCATTGCGAAGATCCTGCGTGCGCGCAGATCTGCCCCGTTGAGGCCATCACGAAAACCGATACCGGCGCGACTGTCGTTGACAGAAGCGTCTGCATCGGATGCATGCAGTGCGCAACAGTGTGTCCGTTCAACATCCCTCGCTACGATGCGGCGGAAGCGAACAAGATGCACAAGTGCTGGTTATGCTTCGACCGCCTTAAAGCAGGGGAAATCCCCGCTTGCGCCAAGGCCTGTGCGCCGAATGCGATCTCATTCGGCGATAGGGATGATATCCTCAAAGAGGCCAAGCAGCGCATCGCCAACGACCCCGGCAAGTACATCAACGCGATATACGGCCAGGAAGAGGCGGGCGGTACATGCGTGTTCCATATTTCCAACGTGCCCTTCGAGACGCTCGGTTTCGGTGCAGTACAGAAATCGCCGATCAAAGTGGCTCGCGCGGAGATCGCCCCGACATTCAAGGAGTACGTCGCAATGGCCGGCACGGCCCCCGCGGTGTTCGTACTTGGCGTCGGCTGGGTGATCAATCGCCGCATGGAGATGGACAAGTCGGAAAAAACCGGCTAAGTATCACTGTATGATTTTTAGTGATAATCAGCGCGGTCTTCGGACCGCGCTTTTTCTTTATTTTGGTGATGGCGAGTGCCACACAATTTATCTACGGGTGTCACGCCCAGTCCGAGTCTTCGAGGATGGGCGTGTCCCGGAACATTCATTGCACGCCCATTCGAGCAGACTCGAAGTGGGCGTGGCACCCGGAAGTGCAGACATATCCGAACCACGACCGTCAGGGAGTGGACATCCTCGAAAGGCTATAAGCCTGGGTGCCGCATACTTCAGTATGCGAGCATTCGGAATCTGTCAAGTCGCACCTTGAAAGGTGCGGCACCCAAGGATGTAGTAGTCGATGGTGTTTCGGTAACTTGTTGCCGAAACATGTGCGGCAGTATTGTTAATAGCCTAATTCCCACTTATGCTGGTTTCACGATCGGTACCGCTGCAGGAAAAAAGTTTTATCTTGTCATTTTCATCCAGATAGTAGAAGGTTATGAATGCCGCCTGCCCCCAGGAATAATGTTGAAGTTCGTAAGAATAATTACCAGCATAGTATTTAATAAGGATAGCATCAGCATTTAAATCATTGGCTTGCTTTGGAGGTAATTCTTCCATAGGATTGCCTGTATATGGATTTTGCCAGGCTTTCGGGTTCTTTCGACCAAATCGTTCAATCAAATCATCAAAGTTATCCGGTGGAGTATCATAGTAGAATGAATGGCTGGCAAGGAAGTTCTGTATCTGACTATGCATATTATTCATCTGGTTAGCTTCAGGATGGGTCATCCAGAAGCTCGTTTCATCGATATCCTCTCTTGCCTGGATTATCTCTTCAGGCGTTGGTGGACGTAAATAGGTGGATTTACTTCTGCCGTCATATATCTTTTCTTTGCCCCTATGCGTTTCCCTGATGGTTTCACCCTGGGCGAATTTCTCGGGCCAATACTCAGGTGCACCTTTGCCAAGATGCAGAGTAAAAGTCTGCCCTTCATTGGTATTATACTCGAAGAACAAGTCACCTTGACTATATGTTTCTGTTTGTGCTGCATCTTCTCCCGCGTAAAGGTTGCGTGGTATTAAGATAATCGCACCTGACTCAACTAAATCATCGTAATCATAATGCTCAGGAAATCCATGGGTGACTTTATAGTAGTAACCAGCGCTCGTAACAAGAGAACCAAGAACAGAGAAATAAAACTGGCCTTCATTCGTTAAATAGGGATTCACAACCCCATCGCCGAATTTATCAATCAAACGGGCATGTATCTCAACATCAGGGTCACGCTCTGCAACAGCATCAGTTGCTCTCCCTGTGGAACTACTGGAGCAGCCTGCAAGCGCCAATAGAAATATTAGCATGATAAATATGCCTTTCATGATCTTCTCCTTTCATATATTTTTTGTTATTCACAATCTCCATCATCGAGATACCGCATACCACTGCCAATTGGACCTATATACGGCGCGCCTGGCACATTGATGTATGTGCCATTATCAATCCAGTATTTGATTGAACCGGCACAACCATCGGTAGCACCAGTACCTGCAACGGCTTTAACCTCTACTTCGACCGCCCCTGCCATACCTCGACACCACCTGAACCTTTTTAGCGTTTGATCATCACACGCATCATAGTTTTGGAAGTAGGTCCGTGTATTATAAACCATACTCATGCTCCAGCAATATGCTGTGGTATTAGGGTATGGATATGAGTACATACGGCAATTCGTGATTGGAACACCTGCGAAATTGTTACAGTCCGTTACTGTTACCTCATAAGTCCCTGAGCAAGGGGGGATAACCAGGGGATTTGCCGTCACGTCATCGTAACTATCATGGTCAAAATAGACCCTGTTAAACCAGTTGCAATACCAGAATTTAGCGGGTGGGGGATTGTTTGTGTAGCATTCATTTTCCGAATGGGAATCCACCGGAAGCAAGAACACGATAAGCAAAACCCACACAAAGACAATCCACTTTGCGTTCCTTTCCATTTTCATCGGCCTTTCTCCTTTCAACAAGTTTTACATTAATTGATAATTCCTTACGTACTTAAGTAATCTACCACATTTGGGGGGGGGGGGGGCAAAAGAATATACAAGATTTTAAAAAAAAAACCCAAATATTTTTAAAAATAAAATTAATCAAATTAATATAATTAAAAAAAATTTTATAAAAGAATAAGAATGAGCCATATTGTTTTATAATACATGAAATCAGTGTTTCGGTAACTTGTTGCCGAAACATGTGCGGCAGTCATGTTTCGGGAATAAATTCCCGAAACACCAGACTGTACATACGATGATTTATTCTTTAAGGCTGTGGTAATATATAGGGGCTTGAGACGTACGGGGCGGGTGTTTCATTGGAGGTATGAATGTTTAACATACGTGGCTGGGAATGGATCATAATACTCGCCGTGATTCTCCTGCTCTTCGGCCCGAAGCAGTTGCCGAACCTCGCGCGTTCACTGGGCAAGACGATCACCGAATTCAGGACGGGCATCAAGGGCATTGAAGACGATGTCAAGAACCTCGCCAAGGAACCGGAACCCAAAGCCGATCCTCCGCCTCCCGATAAAGATGAGAAAAAGAAAGAACCGGTGAAGGAAGCAGCCCCTGAGGAACCCGAGGCGCTTACCCCCGAGCCGGATTATCCACAAGATGCATAGACTTGACTGATGCTACTCCGTCTGGTAACGGTAGAGCTTGCCTAAGGTTACATCGGCGATGAAGAGGGAGCCGTCCACATCGAGGGCGGCGTCGGTGCCTCGACCGGTATTGGCGCTCCATTCAAGAGAGCAATCGGCGTTGAAACAATATATGTTCCCGTCGGCACCGGCATAAATCCGCCCGTCGTAACCGATGGCAAGTCCGCTGCGACATTCGAGCCCGTCCATTGGCGCGCTCTGATCGATGACCGTCCCGTCGTCCGGGTCGAAACGGTAAAGGATATCCGGCCCCCAGGCCGCGGTGGCGTAACCGATAGCGCCGTAGATGCTCCCGTCCGGCCCTTCGGCGAGTTGACTCCATGGGACCTGTTCAGCATCGAAATACTGCGACTCCCATTTCAATGATGCGGAACTCCCGTCATCGTTGATTGCTTTCACATAAGTTTTGATATCCGGGTCAAGATAAATTTTCCCGGCGACAACGATGGTGCCGTCAGTTGTGACAATAGGTCCGGACTGCTGGACGCCCATCATATTAAGCGAGAAGAACCATTTCTCGGTGACGGATGAATCATCGTAAGTGTACGCCTGGATCCCCCGGTTGGACGAACTGACATCGATATATATCGTGCTCCCGTCTGGGCTGAGAACCGGGTCGGGGGTCTGATGTCCGGCGGTTTCCGTCTGCCATTTCTGTGTGCCGTCGTCCTTGTCGAGGAGTGTCATATAGTAATCGTACGTGGTGTATACAGCGTGGCAGAATAGGAAATCCCCGGTTGGCAGTATAGTGCCGTACCTTTCAAGATGAAGCCAACTTCCGTTCAGTGGGGCGGTCCATGTCCAGAGCACGCTTCCGTCGTGTGCGCTCAAGGCGACAATCTGCTCAGGTGCGGCATGGCCCGGTGGATAAGACCATACATACACGGTGCCTATCTCATCGTCAGCGCAGGGTACTCCCGGCCCCGCAACTGCCATGAGTCGATAGTAGTTATAAGGTGCTGCCGGACTTACGCTCCACTTGGCGCTTCCATCGGTTGCGCGGTATGCCGAGAATGTCTGCGCGGAACTTGAATACATGCCGAAATAAACGAGACGCTCGCCCGGCGCATCGGGATCGGGGCCGATAAGGCAAGTCTCCGGCGCGGCTGCGAGTTCGCATACCACATCATAAACAAGATCACTCGAAGATTGCGGACCGGTTGCGTTGCTGAGGCAGTTGCCCAGGCTGTTCTTGCCAAATTGCGGCCATGATTCGCCGACGCGGTAGCCGTCCTCGAGAGTGCCTTCCAAAGTGCCGGGGCCGGAGAGATTGTCGATGATTACAGTGACATCATAAAAACCAAGTTCCGCGCCCTGGCAATCGAGGTCAACTTCTATCTCGGTGTCTGACACCAATGTTATATTCGAAACAGGCAGCGAATACGTATCGGTTTCAAACTCGACTTCAAGTCCATCGGTGATGAAATTCGTGCCGATTATTTGAACATCCTCATATGTCGTCTCCAAGTATCCCCAATCGGGAATGACTTCGGTGACCGTCGGAGGGTCTCCCTGCGTGGGTGCTTCATCATCAACCGGGGCGGCGTGAATGAAATACGCGGCAACCGTCTTGCCGGGAAGAAGTCCCTGGTAACCAACGACTTCCGACTCGACAGTGATCAATATGTCGATGCCATCGGGATCGGGAGTCGCACCGGCTATGTCCAGCTCGTATGTCGAATAACCGTCCCCTCCGCCCGTGGGCGTGGCCGATGATTCCGAGTTGAAGTTGCCGGGTGATTCGATAACAACAGTGTTCAACTCGGCGTTGTAATGATCCCAGACTTCTATCGAAAGGCTTAAATCACCGCCGTTGCCTGCACCATCATTCCAGAGAGTGTTGCTGACTTCAGTTACGCTGACATTCCACGCTTCTACACGATTCGCGGCGGGTCCGAAATCGTCCGGCACATCATAAGGGGGGGCTCCCTGTGGGAATTTCCAATTTGCATCGACGGCATAATTGAAGACAAGGC
>CBDVBS010000148.1:0-8479 GCA_965372275.1 uncultured bacterium
CGCTTCGGCAAATACTCCATCCGCCCCGGCAGAGCAATGATCCGCCTTACCCGCCGTGGAGCAGACCTTCCCGAAATCCGCTTTAAAACAATTGCATAAACAGGTGGACTGTCCCCGAACCTATCCCTAACTGTTATAATCTGCTAAATGTGAAAAAACCTTTAGGAGGTCGTTTGCCATGATTTGGAGCGACATAGAACATATTATCACGAGCAACTGGGTGCTTGGACCCGGTGTATTTATCCTTTGGTGCGCGGTGGTATTCATCGTGAAATCAGTGATCTATCGCCGGCTGCGTGCAATGGCCGGCCGCACCACGACCGAGTATGACAATATCCTCTTGAATGCGCTGAATATGCCCCTTAACCTGATTATCATCTTTCTTGGTTTCTCGTTGATCTGGAAAATTCTGCCGATGAATACGTCAATCGAAAATTACCTTCACCTATTCACGAAAATCGTGGTGATCATGAGCATCACGATCTTTATCGATCATTTCATCGTGGGTATGCTGAAGGAGCACGATCACAGGTTTCCCGAGGTGAAATTGAGTCAAGGCCTTCTACAAGGGTTGATACGTATAGTTACCTACCTTCTTGGTATTTTTATCCTCCTCAGTAATATCGGTGTGAATATCACTCCCCTCCTTGCAAGCCTTGGAGTTGGCACCTTGGCTGTGGCACTTGCACTTCAGAGCACGCTCGCCAATTTCTTCTCCGGCCTTTTCATTATGATGGACCGTTCCATAAGGGTCGGCGACTTCGTGCAGCTTGAAACAGGGGAGAAGGGGTATGTTGACGAGATAGGCTGGCGAGCAAGCCGCATAAGGCTTCTAACGAATAACCATGTGATCATCCCGAATGCCAAACTCGTTGACAGCGTAGTGACCAATTATTACGCCCCGAAACAGGAACTTTATATGCTGCTTGATGTCGGCGTTCATTATGACAGCGACCTCGAACATGTGGAACGGGTTGCCATGGAAGTTGCACGTGAAGTAATCAAAGAGCATGACGGTACGATTGATGAAACCGAACCCGTTCTGTGGTTCAAAGCATTCGCGGATTCGAGTATAAATTTCGTGTTGCGTGTGGCGTGCAAGGATTTCGTGTCAACACTGTATGTCCAGCACGAGTTGATAAAACGTTTGCACAGACGTTTCGATGCGGAAGGTATTGTCATTCCGTTCCCGCTACGGACGCTCGATTTCCAACCCCGGCATATTGAGTTGTTCCGGGAGTTGCTTGGGTCCAGGAAAGCATAAAACCGGGACTGTCCCGGTTTTTCGTGAAATGCCCCCAGGGACTGTCTCCACGTGTTTCTGTAGCTTTACCTTTTAAAGTCGTGTAAAATCTCTACGGGTTGTTCAGGTGGATGCTGTGCTCTTTCATTACACCGTTTAGCCCATACAATTTATTCAAGGAGGCTGTTGTGTACAGGCTGAATATCAAACCTCTACTTCTGGGTGTTTTAGTTTCGATATTTTTCGGATGCTCAGGCGGTGCCGATAATTCGGTTATGCCGGATATTCCCGGTGACTCATCTCCTCAATTACCATCGGAACTTGGGGCTGACACCGATGGGCAATCATCGAGGGTTCTCTGGGGCATCTGGAACCTGCATTTCGATCCCGCAACCAACCAGGTCGAAATAACCACGGTTCGTGCGGGTGATTTTCATGCAAATGTTACCGATATGCTTCTCCCGCCGAATTGTGATGACTGCCTCGGGATAGCGGTTACAGCATTCGACCCCATCACAAGGATTCTGAGCGCTGATGTAACAGTACGCAATCCAACTCCACTCACCGGATGGGATGTACGTGGAATACTTCTCACGAATGACTACGGTCACAAGATGATGAACGCCGATGACTGGACCGGCCTTTGGGATGTCCCCGGCGGTGGGACTCTGAATCCGTTCGGGACATTTGCGACCGATTGGGACACTCGCGAGTTTGCGGGTTTGGGCGAATCGACCGAACCGTTTGAAGTATATATCCCAATCCCCCCGGCGTATTTTGCCATCACCTTCGCGGTGGATGCATCGTGGCCCGGGCATTGCAAGGATCCATGGAAGATCGACGATTTCACCCAGGTGGATGACCTCTACGATTTCGTCGGAGCCACGGCGACCGTCACGGTCGGTGTTTACGACTGGCAGGACGATGTCAGCAAGGTGACTCTCGTCGCACCGGAGATCACCGGGCAGAGCTTCACCGCGTTCACCTTTGAAAGCGGAAACACATGGACGGTCGAACTTGTTAACAATATGGGTGTGCCTTCCGGTGATTACGAGGTACGTATCATCGCTGACTCGACGAATTCACCCGGTACACCATTGTACGATTATGTGGATGTCAGCGTATATTACATTGAGAAACCGACCGTCAGCGAGATCAATCCGGATGCCGGGTATTCAGGCAACGTGTATGCCGATGTAATTGTCTACGGTGATGGCTTCGAGGGTCCGGGTATGCAGGTAACCCTGAAGATGGATGGGGAACCCGATATCCCGGGAACGAATGTTGAAAACACTTCAACAACAGTTGCGTTTGACCTTGATATTCCGATGGACGCAACTCTTGGTGTTTACGATGTCGAAGTGCTCAATGGCACCGGGGCGCCGGGTATCGGCGAGGACCTGTTTGAAGTGACGGCACTCACACCGGAGGTCTTGTCAATAGACCCGGTTCACTGGGAGGCAGGGGATGTTGTTCCAGGCGCGATAATTACCGGTAACAATTTTCAGGGTCCCGGTATTGAAGTCGCGCTGAAGATGGACGGCGAACCGGATATCCCTGCGATCATATTTGCCTGGGAACTGACATCGATAACCTGCGATATCCCGATTCCCGGCGGAGCGGCGTTGGGGTTTTACGATGTGGAAGTCACTAATGGAAATGGTATGTCGGGAGTGGGGGAAGATATGTTCGATGTTCATGGCAACGCTCCTGATTTTCCACTGGACATCACCCCGGACTGGTTAAACTTCTCGCCATATGATGTAATTCACGACGGAAGCCAGGCTTTCTCATCCGCCGGAGCCAATGGATTTCATATATGGAACGTATCCGATTACCTGAACCCGGTATGGGGGAACAAGGTTGATCCAAATCCGGATTTCCCCGGCAAGCGCGTCATTTGTAAAGCAATCGGTAAAGACGAAACCTTATATATGTGGGTGGCACTGGAAGTTCAACCAAAGGAGGATATCGCTTCTGATTACTACCTTATGACGGTTAATGTCGACGACATAGGCATGGAATTTATTGAGGGGTATTATCAGACGACCAACGAAATTAACGATATCGACGCCGATCTTTATACCATCTATCTTGCGACCGGTAACCAGGTGTTGATCGTTGACGGATCCAATCCCGAATCGATGACCCTTCTTAAGACGGTTGACCTGCAGAGTAACTACTCTGCAGGAAGCATCCACTATGACAACGGCTATGTGTTTGTAACAGTGGGACAGGATGGATTTGAAATTGTCGATGTTGATCCGCCCGCGGAAGCATCATCGGTAAAGGCCATCGATACAACGGATTGGGCCATGGATATAGATGTTGAAAACGGATATGCATATGTTGCCAATGACTACGATGGGGTCCGGGTCTATGATATCGATCCCGTAGCATCAGCTTACGAGGTGGCTCACGTTCCGACCACACCGGCTTCCGCGAAAAGTATTGACGCGCATTCGTATTATGCAGCAGTAACCTGTGGTGTTGACGGGATAAGGGTACTTGATATTGAACCGCCCGATCTCGCGAACGAAGTTGTATCGCTCAGTGTTGATAACTGGGCCGGGAAAGTCAGCTGGTATTATAAATCAGCATTGGTTGCCGATCATGACCTCGGGTTTTATCTCGTTGATATGATTAATCCCGCCACAGCAACGATAGCCGATGTGATTCTTACACCCAACCCGGACAATCTAACCTTGCACAATGGAACGCTCTTCTCATCGGCCTGGAAAGCAGGTGTTATGGCGATTGATGTATCAACTCCATCAGCCCCTTCCATCGTCAGCCGTTTTGACACGGTCGGAATGGCGAGGGAGATGGTGACGAGTGGGGGTTATGGCTACTTTATTGAAGTGTTTGGAGCCGGCCCGGAATATGAGCTTAACCTGGTAGATATTGATCCTGTTGAATCAATGTCAATCTACAATACTCAGACAATGGGGGAATCTGGTGACCAGGTTGGGGTGTACGGGGACTATGTATATTTTGGTACAGGAGGTGTCAACAACTTGTGGATCTATGATATCAATCCTCCAGAATCCATTGAGTTCGTGAAAACGGTCGCAACATCGAATAGTATCCGGGATTTGTATGCATTTGAGGGATATACTCATGTTGCTGCCGGGACATATCTTGATATCGTTGACACCGATCCGATATTTGACGCAAGCGTCATCAAATCGGTGGATACCGGCTACAACCTGCTCAAAATGGCAGGAACCGGTAGTCATGCATATGTCCTGACCAGCACCTGGCCACGGCGGTTACTCACTATCGACACATTTCCTCCCGGCGAAGCAGTGGTTGAAGGAGAGATTGAACTGGCAGGAAGTTCTTGGAATGTAGCAGCCCAGGGACAGTATGCATATGTCACTGGGGCTGGAGATGCCGAAGGTCTTGTGGTTATCGATGTAGATCCGGCCGACAGTCCTTATATTGTCACAAATTATGAAAAAATCGGGCAGTATGAGTGCGGGGATATTGCGGTTGATGGTGTCTATGCGTATGTTGCCTATGATGGCGGAATTCGGATCATCCAGTTCCAATAGAATGCAGAATGGATTTTTCACATCACTTGAACATCAAACCGGGTTAATCCCGGTTTTTCTGTAAATAGCTTAAATAGCAGGATTAGTGTATAATCCCCCGTGGTTATGGGGGGAACGCTGATTCATGGCATTTCCCATCGTGACAAAAAATGTAGAAGCTGAGCGAGGTGCATGATGTTTCGAAGTAACGCAACGCGATTTCTGATCGTGTTCTTCATTCTTACTACCATCGGATGTTCGGGCGGACCTGACGCGCCGATTACCCCCCCTCTTCCCGGCGATACGGGCATTCAAGCACCGGACATTCCGAGGGTGGAAAATATAGAAAACTCGACGAGAACCCTTTGGGGCATCTGGTCAGTCCTATACGACCCGGATGTCAACGAGGTCAACGTAGTGCCTGTGAGGGTCAGCGAGTTTCATGTCGACATCACGGACATGATTCTCCCACCATCTTGCGATGACTGTTTCGCGATAGCCGTGAACGGATTCGATCCGGTTACTCGCATACTCGATGCTGATGTTACTCTGCGAAACCCATACCCCATCTCTGGAAAGGATATTCGCGGCATCCTGTTCACGAATGATTACGGCCATCTCCTGACCAATCCCGATGATTGGACCGGGTTGTGGGATGTTCCCGGCGGTTCATCACTTAATCCGTTCAGGTCGTTCGCTAAGGGTGAAGCAAACCGTATCTTCGCCGGTGATACGGAGCACATTGAGAATTATCTTGTCTATATTCCCCTCCCACCCGCGTACTATGCGATCACTTTCGCGGTGGATGCATCGTGGCCCGGTAATTGTAAGGAACCATACACGATCAACAATTTCACACAGGTGGATGACCTCTTCGATTTCGAGGGGGCTTACGCCACTCTTACCGTTGACGTCCTCGACTGGCAGGATGATGTAAGTAAGGTGACACTCGTTGCAACCGATATCACCGGGCAGAGCTTCACGCCGTTTGCATATGATAGCGGCAACACGTGGACACTTGAGCTTGTAAATAATGCAACTGCTCCGGCGGGTGATTACGAACTGAGAATAATCGCGGATTCGACGGATTCACCGGGAACACCACTTTACGATTATGTTTCAGTTACCATCACCCACGCAGTTCAGCCCAACATCACCGGCATCGATCCCGATAATGGGATAAGCGGTTACAGCTATGATGATGTCAATATTTTTGGAGACAACTTCGAAGGACCGGATATCCAGGTGAAGCTGAAAAAGGATGGTGAGCCGGATATCATCGCGACGGATGTTCAATATTCTCTCACTACATTCACATGCGATATCGATATCCCGCTCAACGCGGCTCCCGGTCTTTATGACGTGGAAGTTACCAACGGCACCGGTGCGTGGGATGTGGGTGAAGAGCTTTTCGAGATTACGTACATCACTCCTGAAGTTACGGGAATAATCCCGGATAATGGCCCAGCAGGTTCAATGCTTACAGATGTAATTGTGATCGGTAGTAATTTCCAGGGACCCGGCGTAATCGTCAAGCTCAAGAAAACCGGGGAGCCTGATATTGATGCCGTTGTTAACTCCGTTCAATTCACCACCATATCTTGTGATATTGATATTCCTTTTGAGGCTGCGCAGATATTCTATGATGTTGAAGTTACGAACGGCAACGGTCAGATTGGCACGGGCAGTGACCTGTTCGAAGTGGAACACCACGCGCCAACCAACCTGTTGAACATCACACCCCCGGAATTGAATTTCGCCCCTGGTGGAATGTGCATCGACGGAAGCTATATGTACACTTCCGGATACCAGAACGGGCTTCATATATGGGATGTGACCAATCCTGACAACCCCCAGTGGATAAGCAAAGTTGACCCTCATCCCGATTTCGCATCAACTTATCAAGTGGACTGTTACAGGGTTGCTGCTTCGGGGGGATACGCATATGTTTCAGTCCGCGCGGATGAGGGGGAATATGTGCAGGAATATTACTTGATGGTTGTGGATGTCGATCCTCCGGAATCAGCGTATATCGAAACTTACTACGAGGTGGATTTTGAAATCGGTGAGATTGCGGCGAATGGAACCATGGTTTATTACACGGACTGGACAAATGGATTAACAATTCTGGATGTAAGCACGCCTGGTACGCCAACATTTGTAAAATCAGTTGCAGTTACCACCCCGCTGAGACGAATGTTTTATGACAATGGCTATCTTTATATAATTGGTGGTTCAAACGGTATGCATATCGTCGATGTTGACCCGCCCGAAACCGCTTCCATTGTAAAAACCGTAGGGTCCATCGGGGATACACAGGGTGTTTTTGTGACAGGTGGTTATGCGTATGCGGGTTGCTGGGTCAATATGCATATCATCGACATCGATCCTCCAGAATCTGCATCGGTAGTGAAGTCAATAGATTACAGCCCAACTTACGGGGCGAAGTACATTACTGTTTCCAATGGTTATGCTTATCTCAAAACAAAGACCGGAATTGATGTGATCGATGTTGACCCGATCGCATCCGCGTCAATCATCCATTCTGTTAGTACCTATGATGATGTTGCTGATATGTCAGTGATGGGTGATTACCTGTATGCACATATTGGAAGGACAGGCATCAGCATTCTGGACATAAGTGATCCCGCGATAACCTCGATCTACGATGGGATTTATACTCCGGGTAATCCGTTCGGAATTGCATATGATAACAACGCTCTGTTTGTGCCTAACGGTAAAGCGGGCGTAATGGGTATTGATGTCAGTATCCCGTCCGCCCCTGAAGTGGTGGGGCTTGCCGATACGAATGGTACTGCGGCTTATATAGCGGTTGATGGTGGTTACGCCTACAATGTAGCCTATTTCGGTTCGCCCTCCAGTGCATTGCACATTATGGATGCCGATCCGCTCACCGAATTATACACATACAAGACAGTTGCACTGCCCGGACATCCCGGTTCGGTCGATGCCGCTGATGGGTATGCCTATGTGACAGGTCCGGATGCCGCTGCATTGTGGATCTATGATATTGATCCTCCCGACAGCACCAGCCTTGTGAAAACCGTGAGCCTGACCGGGTATTACAGGGATGTATGCCTGGATCAGGGTTATTACTACATCATCAACAATAATAGTACAGTTGATATCCTTGATGTTGACCCGTTTGCTGATGCAAGCATAATCAAGACATTTACCCCGGCATATTCCGGCAATAAGTTGGACGTGCAGGATGGGTATGCATACATCACTTCAGGGGATGGTTACTTGATGATCGCGGATATAGATCCGCCCGGAGATGCGTCTGTAATAAAAACCGTGACTGTGCCATCAAGACCAGTGGGTATTGCTGTTCAAGGGGGATATGCCTATATCACCGCCAGCGATTATATGGAAGGTTTTATCATCGTTGTTGATATCGATCCGATTGCGGATTCATATGTCCTGACCGAATTTGACTCGATGCCTTATCAATACAGTGCCCCGGTTGTGAATGGTAACATCGCGTATCTGAAATATACTGATGGCGTGCATATTTTCGAGTTGTGGTAGTTTGAGTCATGCTTAGTTGACTGTCACAAATTCACTATAACATTAATGCAGAAAAAATAGTGGGACTGTCCCGGTTTTTCCGTTACTGATTTCACAAGCCGCTTTGGAAGGGGCTTGTAGAACCTGAAAAACCGGGACTGTTCCCAAT
>CBDVBS010000149.1:0-8473 GCA_965372275.1 uncultured bacterium
GTTATTGATGTCGATATTTCCTTGACGCATCCGTTCCCCGCGCAGACGCAATTCACGGGTTTCGACGTGAAGGGGATCGTCATCACCCAGGGGGACAGCGAACTTTTCTGCGGCCCGCTGCCGCTTATGGCGGACGAGGACTGGACGAGGATGCTCAACCCCGATGGTTATACGCTATGGTGGAGCCCGTTTCATTTTCCGAGCAATCCCGACTGTCCGAACCAGGGCTATATCGACGGCCTGTGGGGCGCTCCGGATTCGCTTGCCGACTATGACACCACCATAAACGGTTACAAATATTTCTGCGATGATTTAGGTCCTGACGATGATCTGAGCGGCATAGAACCTGCCAACCGTGGGATGTTCAGCACGGGGAAGACGAATACCCGGCACTATACGATCAAAGTCGTGGGAGATACGTTCGAATTCAACTACGCCGTTGACGCGTGCTGGGCGTGGCCGGTGAACATCCCGCCGTTTGAGATACCCGGCGATTTTCCGGTGCATGCCAATCAGCCGGAAGCGTACAGGATCGAGATCGAGGAGGTCAAGAACACCCTCTACTACGATGGTTATTTCGGCGGCGGCGATCTATTCCTCGATATTACGGTTTACACCTGGCGGGATCCTTCTACTACGTTGAATGTCTATATCGAGTCGCCGTTAGTGTTTCACGAGGTTTTTTCGTCCGAGCCGGTTGAAACCGGTGACGGCTGGGCGCGGTATCGCCTCGAGGCGACAAGCTGCTCATGCCGTGAGACGGGTGAGATATTCGTGCTGGTAGGGGTGCAGACGGGTTTGGTGAAGATATTGACAGGAGCGGACAGTGTCGCGTTGAAACTTGAAGCATTCGTTTCCACATATTTCCCCTACTCCACTGAAGTGGGAGCAATACCTCCCTCCGATGGGCCGCCGGGATTCCCGAGGGGATTCCATCCTGGGGAGTTTCAAACTATACCGGAGCCGCCGGGGTATGTTGATATTCAGCACTCTCGTGGCCAGCTTCCCGCGGTAAAGGATAACCATATCGCTTATGGCATTAGTGTTAAACCATTATCTCCAGCAAAAGGACATACAGGAATTCTAGAAAGCCTTAATGGGGGGGAAACATTTGAAATCGTTGTAATGGACGCCCAAAGCAATCCCATATATGTGGACCTTTTTGTTACATACCGAACCCTTGAAATTTTAATCGACTCAGACGATGGGGTTCACCTTCTTGGCCGTGATAAAACTCCCTACTTGGACAAACCACCGCTTAGCTATGCGTACAAACCGAACGGTGGGGAACCCCAGGAAGTTCTATATCCTCTCGGCGAAACGAAACCATTCTCGACCCCCTATATTGCCGCCCCGCTTATGGATGGCGAAGGAATGTTGCATCTCATTTACAGCGCTAAGGGCCCGGAGACCGACCCCGACCCGCCGAGGTTGTATGAAATAACATCGGCAAATTACGTTGAATTCTCCGAACCTGTCGAGTGCATGGAATTTCCGGAATCATATTACGATGATGAAGACCATTTCCCCTATACAGTCTTCGCTATGTCCGATGATGGTGAGCTTTATGTCGCGTTCCCCGCTGAAGGAATATCAGGTTATTCCGATGTTTTCTTCTCACACGGTTATCCCGGAAGCATGTCCGCTCCGGTAAGGATCGACGAGGACCTTCCCGAAGCACATGAACAGAAATTGCTTTACTGTCAGCTTATTGGAAAGGATTATTATGTAAGCTGGTATAATACAGATCCTTTAGGCTGGGAATGGGATTATCCCAGGAGCCAGGTTTGCCGCATACCTGATGGTGGCAATCCTGAAAACCCGGTGGATATTGTGATTCCAGGCAGTTCCTACTCGTATATGTGCAAAAACTCCTTTAGCCAAGTTGCATTTTCAACATTCATAAGCAGCAGAGGTGGGAATAGCATCCAAGATAACACAAAGAGGTTACTCCACCACAAAATCAGTAACTATATTGAACCAGTTAGTCTTAAAGGTAACTTTGTTATACCGTCTAATGCTACTGAAGTAATCGCCATATCTAATTCTGGTATTATTGCCGTCGGTATCAATAATGATCTTGGTTACTACACACAATATTCTTACTCTGAGTTTGACTTCTATTGATTCTATAGCGGCAACATTATCAAATCCGTCATCTTTGCCTCCATCACATCTCCAAGATTGGTCATACGCCTCAGCCTCGTGAAGTGCTGATAGGGATATCCTGCAGCGAAATATACATAATCCACAAAGAACAAATCGCCCTGATCGTATTCATGCGAAACGAAGACAAGACCGCCTTTGATATTGTCATCATCATCCTTCCACGCGGCTATAAACCCTCATTTTGGAATAACAAACGTGCCTCATGGGGTTTGGTGTCGAGTACTTTCCCCTTTCAGGAATCAAGCAGTGTCTCGACCTCTCTTTGCAGAATGGGCAGGTTTTCTTGCACAACATCCCAGACAACCCGATCGTCCACGAGAGCGTAGCCATGGATCAAGATATTTCGAAAAGCAATGATGCGCTTATAGTTGCTGACACTTGATGCCGTGCCGGGGTCTATCCGGTTGAGCTTGTTCAAGGCCTCACCGATGATCTCAAATTGACGTTCCACACCAGCCCGGAGTAATTCGTCTTCGGAGTAGTCTTCCCAGCTTTTACCTTCGGTAAATAACCGGATACGCTCCGCCGCCTGTTTGATATCTTCCAGGTGTTTCTTTGTCTCAAGCTGCATAAAGCACTTCGCGGGTCTTGTTAATTGACTCAAGGAAATACTGGTTCTTTACGGCCCCTGTCATAACAAGGTCAACAGGGCGATTGAAAAGTTCCTGCATTGCTTCCAGCAGACCGAAGTATGCATCGGCGTATTCGCCGGCTTTCAGCGGCAGGAACTCAACGAGAAAATCGATATCACTCTTCTGAGGATTGAAATCATCACCTGTCGCCGAGCCGAACAGTTCTAAGCGTTTGACTCGGTATTTCACGCAAAGCTGTTTGATCTCACGGGCTTTTTCTTTAACCGGGTTTATCATTATTCATTCCTTAAAAACTTACCGCACTGAATAGTAATCCTTTCAAGTTGCTTCCACAATGATAATGTAAATGGAATTGAAATGCCATTCAATGAATCTCCGGGCCCCAGGTATGTTGCCCGTCTCTTCCGGTGTTTCGGTAACTTGTTGCCGAAACCAGCGTTGATGACAGGTTTCGGCAACAAGTTACCGAAACACCGGAATCGAACAAATAAAGAGAATCTCAGGAGATTTCATTTAACCATCCGAATCTGTGATATGATGCCTTGCTTTGAAATGCTACAACTGCACCGATAAGGCTGATATTACTATTGGGACGGTTAAGAAGACTTTGTTATAATTAATAGGCAATTCATGCCCGGGTGATTACGTTGACCGATAAGAAACAGGAAAAACCGACGACAATAGCTGATGTCAACGAGCTTCTCAAACAGGCTAAGGAGCTTTGTGAACGTATCACCGAAACCAGGGGGCACCTTTGACCCGGCCGGGATAGAGGCCGAAATATCCGAACTTGAAACGAAAACAACTGAGAACGGATTCTGGGACGACCCGGAAGCCGCAACGATTATTCAAAAACGCATCGCGTCGCTGAAAAAGGCCACGGATATATGGGACACGTTCGAATCCCGCTCCACCGATCTGACCGCTTTCATCGAGCTTATTAAAGAAGAAGGCGACCTGGATTTCTTCAAGGAAGCACAGGCAAATTACAGGGAACTGCTCCGGGATTTTGAAGCCGAGGAAACGATCAACCTTCTTGCCGACCGCGAAGACCGTCTCTCAGCCATCCTGACCATCCACGCCGGGGCGGGCGGTATCGAAGCGATGGATTGGGCCGGGATGCTGTTGAGGATGTATCTCCGCTGGGCCGAACGTAAGGGATTCTCCACGACCGTACTCGACAAGAACGCGGGTGAGGAAGTCGGCATCAAGAGTATCACCCTGTCGGTGGATGGGGAGTACGCCGCGGGATTGCTCGCCGCTGAACATGGAGTTCACAGGCTCATACGTATCAGCCCGTTCGACCAGGCGCGCAGGCGGCATACATCATTCGCGAGCGTCGATGTCGTGCCCAGGGTTGACGACACGATCGAGATCGATATCAACGAAGACGACCTGAAGATCGACACCTACCGCGCGTCCGGCGCCGGTGGCCAGCACGTGAACAAGACCGACAGCGCTGTTCGCATCACTCACGCCCCATCGGGGATCATCGTGCAGTGCCAGAACGAGCGCAGCCAGCACAGGAACAAGGTGGTCGCGCTTCAGATACTTCGCTCGAAGCTGCATGAAATAGAGCGCCGCAAACGTGAAGAAGAAATTGCCGCCAAGCATGAGAAGAAATCGGATATCGGTTTCGGCAGCCAGATTCGTAATTATGTTTTCCATCCATACCATCTTATCAAGGACCTGCGCACAGGGATGGAGACCTCCAATACACAGCGGTTCATGGACGGCGAGATCGACGATTTCATATACACATATCTCCGGCAGAAAATATCGGCAACCTGAACTGATGAGCGAGGGCGGTAAATCCAAATTCACAACATTCCACCTTTATGAAAAGGTGCCGCGATGGAAAGTCGCGTTGGCGGCGGTGGCATTGTTCCTCCTCGCATGGTTCGCATGGGAAGGTATCAGCAGGCATATTGCGCTTAACTACATACCTGAGGTCGATGTAATCGACGCCGACGGCGTCATCCCCCAGGCATCCACTTTCTCATGTGCTCCATCAGCATTAGCGATGTTCTTCAGGGACGCGGGAATCGAGACATCCCAATATGAAATTGCGAAGATCGCGGGCACGAATATGAGCGGAACCACTGACCGGGGAATGCGCAAAGCGGTGGAGCATTTTGGATACGAATCAAGAATAGAATACATGGATTACCACGAGATAATGAAGTATGGTAAGCCGTTGATAATCAAGGAGCGTTTCAGGGACACGGTGCATGTGACATACATCAGGCCGTTCAAGAAATTCGACGTTCGCGCAATCGAAATCCTGGACCCGACGGATGGTTATTATGCTGTTGAGGATCTGGGTTTCTATGAATTCTTCGGCGATCCGGGTTCGAAGAAGAAATGCTTCTTAGTTGAGAAATCGGAGTGAAAGCAGGTTTGCCGTGGCAAAGATAGAAGCGATACTTTTCGATATGGACGGGGTCATCATCGAATCAGCACTTGATGTGGCCGAGATAAAACGCGCGATATTCGGCGACGCAAAAATCTTTATCATTGAGGGCATAAACGATCTTCCCGAAGATGAACGAGCCGGGGCATGGAAGCTCGTTGAAGATATGGAGATCGAAGCGGCACGGACCGCCAAGATATATCCAGAAGCAGGCGAACTGCTCGAATGGATGGATAAGCAGGGGTTGAAAAGGGGTATCATCACCCGAAACTGCCGTGCATCGGTTGAAGTGATAAACCGGAGGATCGGGCAGGATCTGGGGGTTATCGTTGCCAGGGAAGATGCCGAGCCGAAACCGGCTCCCGATGGAGTATTACTTGCCATGGACATGCTTGGTGTTACCCCGGATTCCACGTTGATGGTCGGTGATTTCAAGTTTGATATTGACGCAGGCAGCGCGGCCGGATGCTGCACGGTGTTTCTTCGCACACAAAAATTCGCCGAACTTGAAGTGGAGACCGATTTCGAGGTAAGCTCCCTCATGGAAATAATAGGAATTGTGAAGTCGATCAATGACGGAAACGCATCCTGAGAAAACCATTTCCCCTGCCCACTCGCTCGCATTCGTTGCGGCGCGTATCACGGTATACCTGATCGCGCTTCTTGCCCTGCTCAAGCTCACCATCGGCATAAGTGTCGGCTCGATAGCGATAATCAGCGAGGGGATACACACTTCGGTTGACCTTGCCGCCGGTTTAATCGCCTACTTCACGCTGCGTACCGCCCTGAAGCCGCCCGACAAGGACCACCCATACGGTCATGGCAAATTCGAAAACCTGATGGGCCTCATGCAGGGCGGGTTTATCATCGCTCCGTCGGGATACATCATCTACCGTGCTGTCCATCACCTCATCTTCCATCACGACAAGATATTCGGTGAGAATCTCGAGGGATTGAATTCCGGTATCGGCGTGATGGTGCTAACAATTGTAGTGAATGTGGTGCTCGGAGTATGGCTGAACCTTATCTGGAAGAAAACCGGTTCCGAGGCGATCAGGGCGAATGCCTACCACCAGTTCGCCGACCTGTACACGTCAATAGGCGTTGTCGGCGCACTCATACTTGTCAAAATAACCGGGAATGTCATCTTCGATCCGATAATCGCCATCGTCGTGGCCTTGTTCGCAATCTACCTCGGATGGAAACTGATGAACGCCAGTACGGCATCGCTTGTCGACAGGGAAGCTGAGCCGGAAACCTTGCGGAAGATACGGGATATCATCAACAATACCGAGCCGGATATTCTTGAATACCACCGGCTCCGCAGCCGACGTGCCGGGCAGATGGTATTCGCTGATATCCATATCATCATATGCAGGCATGTAAGCCTCAAAAGCGCACATGAACTCATGGATCGGGTCGAGGAGGCTATTGAGCGGGAGATCGGGAATATCGATATCACGATGCACGCCGAGCCTTGCGAGGATGATTGCGAGAAGTGCCCCCACCCCAATGGAGCAGAAGCGGCAAGATCACCAGGGCGATAAATATTCATCCCAAATGTGTTCCGGGCAATCCAATGGTGGTAAAATTGGTTTGTGAAAAAAATAGCATCCTTATCAACCTGAATGGAGATTTATTTTGCAAGAAAAAGAAAAGATCTATCGTAAGGACACCGAAATGGTCCATGGGGGACAACATCATGACCACAGTTGCGGCGCGTTGACCACACCTATCTACCAGAGTTCGACATTCGTATTCGATAGCGCCGAGCATGGAAAGGGAATCTTCACCGGGGAAGCGGAAGGTTATGTATATACCCGTTATGCAAACCCGACGACTGAAGTGCTCGAGAAGAAACTGGCCAGGTTGGAGCATTGCGAAGATGCCGCGTTCTTCTCATCAGGATTAGCCGCCACGATGGCGACAATATTCCGTTTCGCGAATTCCGGGGACAATATCATCGCTGATGAAGTGCTGTACGGCGGTACGCACGGGATGTTGAAGAATGATATCCCGCTTTTAGGGATTGAAGTCAGACGGTGTGACACATCCGACATCGAGAAGACACGGTCGCTAATGGACAGCAAGACCAAACTTATCTTCACCGAAACTCCCGCGAACCCGACGATGAAGGTCGTCGATATCGGTGCGTTGGGGGAGCTTGCGAAGGATGTTGGCGTTCCATTGTGCGTCGATTCAACATTCGCGACGCCATATCTGCAGAATCCAACCGACCACGGGGCGGACCTGGTTCTGCATTCCGCGACCAAGTACATCAGTGGTCACGGCGATGTTGTCGCCGGAGTTGTATGCGGGCCGGAGGAACTTGTGCATCCGATACGCGTGAAGCGCCGCGTCACCGGGGCATGCATTAGTCCGTTTGACAGTTGGCTCCTGCTGCGTGGATTGAAAACCCTCGGCCTGCGGGTTAAGAAGGGATGCGAGAACGCGATGGAAATCGCGAAGTTCTTAGCGGGTCACCCGAAGGTCGGGAAGGTTTACTACCCCGGATTGCCGGACAATGAATATCACGAAATCGCCAAGAAGCAGATGGATGATTTCGGAGCGATGCTCTCCTTCGATATCAAGGGTGGTATTGAAGCCGGGAAAACCGTGATGAACAACCTCAACATCCACACACTCGCGGTAAGCCTCGGTGATTGCGACACGCTTATCCAGCATCCGGCAAGCATGACACACTCATCGTACTCCCAGGTGGAACTTGCTGAAGCGCATATTACGCCGGGGATGATAAGGATTTCCGTGGGAGCCGAGGATTCCCGGGACTTGATTGATGATTTGTCGCAGTGTTTTGATAAAATTTAAAGGAGGACTGGAAAATGGCAAAGTTCTGTGAAGCCTGCGGGATGCCATTAACGGAACCCAAAGAATTCGCCGTGGGCTGGCCGGATAATCCATACTGCGTCTATTGCACCGATGAAAAAGGCAACCTGAAATCGTATGAAGATGTGCTCTTGGGGTATGCGAATTACCTTATGACTGATAAAGGCGTAACGTTGGAAGAAGGCAAGAAGGAAGCCGCCGAGGCGTTGGCTAAGCTCCCTGCATGGAAAAACAGGCCGAAGAAATGAAGCATTCGGTGTTTCGGGAATTTATTCCCGAAACCATTTGAACAGTATCCTGAACAGTTTCGGGAATAAATTCCCGAAACACCTTAAGAAATGAAGCGTTAATCAGTTTTCGGTCAGCAGTATCAAGGGCGGTATGAATACCGTCCGTTTTCATTCCCCGATGAATTGCAGCACCAATCGCCTTCGGTGCGACTTGTTGTCGA
>CBDVBS010000150.1:0-8323 GCA_965372275.1 uncultured bacterium
GTCCCCTTATAAAGCTGTCTATGGGAACAATTAGGTAGATGCGAAAACCCTAACGATAATTATTCCCGATTTAATCAGATTTAATAAGATTATATAGCGGGGGAGGGCAATTAGACGGCTATCGCCTATTATAAGCGGGATTCAGCACATTAAAAATATTCTGACTAAAATTGATTTTCTACTCTATCTTAGCGATGGCTTCCTCGGCGGCGATGCGGACTTCGCCATTCGGGTCGGTGGATGCTATCTCGCGGAGTCGGGGCAGTGCGGATGATGCATCCGGTCCGATCAGGCCAAGTGCAGTGGCTACGTTATAGCGAACTTTCGCCGAGTTTTCCAGGAGAAGGAATATGAGCGTACCGACGGCATCTTTTGAGAGAGGGCCCAACCGTCCAAGAGTGTAGGCGGCGGGGGCTTTCATATCATATCTTCGACCAGCCAGCAGTTCTTTGAGAAGCGGAACAACTTCGCCCCCTGCATCGGGACCGATATTGCCGATGGCATAGACAGCGGATGCAACAAGGCTGGGGATTTCACCCCTGTGGCCTTTCATTTCCTCGGTAGTGAAATGCTCGTCGTTATGTATCGTATCTTCGATAATATGAATAAGCTCAGGCACCGCGGGTGCCGCTGCCGGGCCGATGGCGCCGAGGGCGCCGATCGCACCTTTTTTCAACGCGATATCATTATAGCCGAGAACCTCGATGAGGTAGGGGACAGCTCCCGCTGCATCGGGACCCAGTATTGCCAATCCCTTTGCGGCTAATAGAGGAACCCGCGGATAATCACTCTCAAGCGCACCAATGAGCGCAGGTAAAGCTGCCGGGCCGATACGTCCGAGGGCTTCAGCGGCTTTTTCCCGGACTTGATACTCATCGTTGACAAGTGCATCCGAGAGATAGGGGATCGCATCGACCGCAACAGCGCCAAGTTCGCCAATCGCTATGACGGAACTCCATCTAACAAATTTATCAGCGTCACCCATGGATATAATCAGCGCATCAACCAAGGTTTTCCCGGCGGGATCGATCTTCGCAATCGCGCGCGCCGCTAATGCCCTGATATTGGGGAATTCATCATCCCGCAGCATACCGGCAATTTCGTCCAGGGCTTCCGAAGCATTGATTCCGATATCCCCAAGAGCTTCAACCACGTTTGCGCGTACCGCGGCATCGGGGTCGTCGAGCAGACCCATCAACTGCGAAGTAAATTCCCAACTTCCTGTATGCCCGAGAATTTCTACCGCCCAATAACGTATTCTCGGATCCTCATCATCGAGATCATTCATCACACCATCGGTGACAAGCTTGCCTGCCAACTTCTCAAAGTCAGCATATACCATTGCCGATAGCCGCTTCCTCACGTCCGGGTCATCGAGCTCGTTGAAACTTGCGCTGATTCCGAAATATTCAAATTCAAATTCGGGATCGCCGCCACCTTTCTTTATCCTGTCCCCGTACATTTGACTCATCTCAACACCTCCCCTCCCAATTCGGTCCAGGGCCCACATGGCGGTGCCGTTAACAAACGGGCTGGTATCAATCAGCAAATGGGACATCAATAATTGGTAATCGTAGCCCACGTCCTCTTTTTCAGCCAGTTTCAACAGCGCGGTTTCACGCACCAGCGGATCTACATCATCAAACGCGTCCTTAGTTTCCAGGAATTCCGGGGATGGCCCTTGATAATCGGGAGGGAAAATATTCCCCGCATTCTCACCACCCGGATGAGTTGAGCAGGTGATGCCGAAGATTGACATCAGGCCGATAACGATAAAGTATTTCATGCGCCTGCCTCCCGAAGTTATTCGTTATTGATTATCTTCTGTATTCTACACTATGAAATTCTGGGCTCCAAACGAGATCGCCATGTGCGTGACGAGATGTGTTGAGTAATGCTAACTTTCACTTTGGGCCTTTGGTGCCAGCCACTCGAATTCCGCCAATTTCCTTCCGGTGTGCCACCGCTATCCGAGTCTTCGAGGACAGCGGTGCTGAGGAAAACACTGATAAGCTCGCGGACTCGCTTTTCAGTGCCACCCGGAGGGCAGGCATCCGAGCCACGACCGTCAGGGAGTGGACATAAGAGCACGGGCAAACTCGAAGACTCGTTTGACGGGGCGGAAAAAAGTCGAAAATCCTTGCAAACGGCAAAATGACATATTCTAAAACCCTTATCCAGAGCGGTTTCGGGACAAGGGTGTCCCGAAACATCGGTCAGGTTATGACTTTTTTCCGCCCCGTCTCGTTTGTCCGCGGCACCAAATGGGGTAGCGCATCTGGGGTAGCGCGTATCTATAGTGAGCACCAGCGAACGATAATGCGCGCACCCTGCAAGACACGCCCATCCTCGAAGATTCGGACAGGGCGTGGCACCCGGATGCTTTTCAGTACCACACGGAAAGAGAATAGCGAAAGTCGGGTGAAGGAGGCTGTCTCAAAACCAGGATAGCCAACATAGCGCTTGAATTGGCGGTTGACCGGACAGGATAGCCTGATTAATTCCGAATTGCTGTTTCATCTGCGGTTGAACGCTGGTATCTTAATCATTAACAGGGCTGAGTAGGAGAAGTATTTAATGCCTGACAAGTTGATTGAACAGATCGTAGGGCGCAAGGAGCAGCGCACCATTCCACTCGACTCGCTTATGCCGAGACGGGTGCGGGACATCCTGCTGGTATCGAGCAGCTATGACTCTTATACCCTCGAGGAGGACGGTTCCCTGAGTGAAATCCTGTTCTCGGAATACATCGAGTTGAACCTTCGCTATGCACCCCGGATTGAACGCACTTCCACAGCGGAGGAGGCTTTGTCGAAGCTGAAAGGTGGCCGCTACGACATGGTCATCTCGATGCCCCGTATCGGTGATATGGACATTGTCGAATTCTGCCAGGCGGTAGACGAGATCACGCAGAATATTCCAATTGCCCTGCTCGCATATAATACGCGCGAAGTGCCGGTTCTGGAATCCATGGTCGGGTTGCCACCCTCAGCAAGGATTTTCGTGTGGCATGGCGACGTCCGGCTGTTCTTAGCCATCATCAAATCAGTAGAGGATCGATGGAATGCCTGGCATGACGCGGTCACAGCGGGTGTACAGAGCATAATCCTGATCGAGGATTCTCCACGGTTTTACTCTTCATATTTACCGATGCTTTATACCGAACTGGTTCTACAAACCCAGGCGCTTATGGCTGATGGGTTGAATCGCACCCAGAAGTTGGTGCGTATGCGCGCAAGGCCAAAGATACTTTTAGCCACATCGTACGAAGAGGGCTTGGAGTATTACAATCGCCATCGGGATAATGTCCTTGGGGTAATCGCCGACGCGGGATGTCCCAGGGATGGATGCCTCGACCCGGCAGCGGGGATTGAATTTGTAAAAGCGGTGCGTGAGGATACCCCCGACAGGGCCGTCCTTATCCAGTCGTCGGAACAGAGCAACGATAAGCTGGCGAAATCGGTCGGGGCCCACTTCATCAACAAGAATTCGCCCAGCTTACTTCGCGATGTGCAGGAATTCATGAGGGCAAACTGGGGATTCGGTGATTTTATCTTCAGGAACCCCGATGGGAGCGTTGTATGTAGGGCTGCGGATTTTCGCGAACTCGTCGATGCGCTCGAGGAAATACCGGAGGAGTCGTTGTTCTACCACGCCGGACGGAACGATTTTTCATCGTGGCTTATGGCGCGCACCGAGTTCGACCTTGCCAAGGCGATTCGTCCGCGAAAGGTTGAAGAGTTCGCTTGCCCGTCAGATGTGAGAGACTACCTGGTATCCGTTTTCAGCCGTCACCGTGAAACCCTCGTGGCGGGGCTGGTGACGGAATTCTCAAGCTATACCTTCGATGCGACTACAAAGTTCGCGCGAATCGGCTCCGGGTCATTGGGAGGTAAAGGGCGGGGACTGGCGTTTGTAAACTCGCTGATTAATAAATTCAAAATAGCTGACCATATCGAGGGTGTACATATTCATGTGCCCCCGGCCGCCGTACTCGCTACCGATTTCTTCGATCAATTCATGGAAGAATCCGGGCTCACGCCGCTGGTTCTGGGCGAATGTACCGACGAGGAGATCGCCACGGCATTCCTTGCGGCGAAGTTATCCAGCGAGACCAGGCAAACCCTTCGGGCGTTCCTGAAGGAAGTTACTTACCCTTTGGCTGTACGTTCATCGAGCCTTTTGGAAGATTCCTCGTATCAACCTTTCGCCGGTGTTTACAAAACATACATGCTTCCCAACGACAATGAAAGCCTCGATGAGAGGCTGGAGGAGTTGTGTAAAGCCGTCAAGCTGGTTTATGCATCGACGTACTTCACCGAGCCAAGAGCATATATCGAGTCGACGCCAAACCGTCTGGAAGAGGAGAAAATGGCGATTGTGATTCAGCAGGTTGTCGGACGCCGCCATGAAGATTACTTCTATCCGGATATTGCCGGTACGGCCCGTTCATATGATTATTACCCGATGAAAGGAATGAAGCCCGAGGACGGCGTGGCGAATGTCGCGCTTGGCCTGGGGAAGATGGTTGTGGAAGGTGGTCGCGTTGTACGTTTCTCACCGGAACACCCGCAGAATCTCTACCAGTTTTCAACGATCGATGACTTCCTTGAGCACGCCCAGAGGGAATTCTTCGCGCTGGATATGTCAGGCACCGGGCCACGCTGGGATAAACTGGATATGTGTGAGACCAACCTCGTTCAGTTGGGACTCGATGCCGCAGAGAAACACGGGACATTGAATGCAGTGGGATCGGTCTATTCCAGTGAGAATGACGCCGTCTATGACGGGGTCAGCCGTCCGGGAGTAAGGCTCGTTACGATGTGCGGTCTGCTTAAGGCTGACGTCTTCCCGTTGGCGAAGGTGCTTGGATTCATTCTCAAGGTCGGTGCGGCCGGGTTTTCGTGTCCCGTGGAAATCGAATTTGCGGTGAACTTGCACCCGAGTGGAGAAGGCCCGCATGAATTCGGCTTTTTACAGATACGCCCACTCGTTATCACATCGGAAGCGCATAACCTGAAGACACACGAGATTGAGCCCTCGGAGGCGGTTTGCATTTCGAATAATGCATTGGGTAATGGTTTTATCGATGGAATCAGGGACATATTGCTCGTACGAAGAGATACCTTCCGGCTGGATCGGACGGTGAGCATCGCACAGGAAATTGAGAAGCTCAACACCGGTTTGAAGGGATGCCATCGACCTTACCTGCTCATCGGACCGGGACGGTGGGGTACAACGGACCAGTATGCCGGTGTTCCGGTTAAGTGGCACCAGATATCGTGCGTGCGCTGCATTATCGAGACCGATATTGCGGGAGTAAGTATGCCACCGTCGCAGGGCACTCATTTCTTCCACAATATCACATCGTTGGGGATCGGATATCTAACCGTGAGTTCGGCAAGAAAGGATGGATTCATCGATCTCGACTGGCTTCAAGGGCAGGATGTGGTAACGGAGATGGATTATATACGTCATATTTCACTCGATAAACCACTGGAAATACTCCTCGATGGTCGCAACCGCCAGGGGGTTGTGATGAAACCTGGGTTTGGGATTACGCGATAAACAGCATCCCGGCTAAATGCGGTTGTGAATATTCAAAAACCCCGGAACATACTGGGGTTTCTGATGGTTAGCCCAAATTGGGTTGCTTATCTTATCCCGGCAAGGGATTGCCGGGCTACATGAAGTCAGAATACCGGGTTTTATGACTAATCATTAGCGTCTTTTCAAATACACCTACTCCTGTATCCCCACGAAATAGACGGACCCGGGGGCGCCGTCATAATCTGTGTAGCACACATAAACCCAATCTTCATAACCGCGTATTGCGATCGGGATGAATGCTTCGGTTGACGGGTTATTTATCTGCACCGGTGACGCGGTGTGATTCCAATCCGTGCCGTCATACGTTATGTAATACGCGGTACGGTCATTATAGGTATTCATATACACAATGTAACACAGGCCGGTTGAATCGGCGACGGCACTGGCATAGAGATATTCATAGTCGTACTTGGCCATCGCATACGGACTCGGTACCGCACGGGTATGATCGGGAATCGGGTCGATGAAGCTGTAGGTCCCGCTTCCAGCGACTCCGCCGTTAAATGTCAACGAATATGTCCCGCTTTGGTTGCCGTAATCAATATTGGTACTGTCAACCTGGTATTCGCTGACATAGTATAGGTTGTCACTTTCGTCAATGTAAATGCCATTGGTGAGATTGTCCCAGTACTGGTTGCTTCCGCTGTGATCGTAGCCATATTCCCAATCCCACCAGCCATTGGTTTCATCATATTTGAGGATGTAGCTCCCATAATCGGGGGAACCACTGATATTCGGATTATCGTGGTAACCGCTGTTCACGAAGTAGCAGTTTCCCAGGGAGTCTCCAACGAGGCTCGTGGTGTGACTTCCATAGGGGTAGGTGATGCTTCCATCGTTGATGTAGCTTCCGCTTATCGAGTACTCCGTGACCGAGCTGAAATCGGAAAAATCGTGGGCGAGAGAGTAGTGTAAGCTGTGGGGGTACTTCCATTTCGCGGTGATCATGATGTCGTCATCGGCAAGCACCGCAATCTGCGCGCCGCTGTATGAGTGAGTGATGACGGATACGGTCGGATGGTCCCACGCCGTGATGACCTCGAGTGGTGAACCGAGAGGCGAGATCGGCATACGCCCGACCTTCATACGTTTCGGTCCGAGGGTGTTATATATCTGCTCACCCAATACGATGTAAACATATGGTTCGGTGATGCCACTCGCCATATCGATGCCCGTGGTCACGAACTTCGTGCTTAAACTTGGCTCGGCGACGGAGCCCATATTCACCCAGTTCTGCCCGCAATCGGTTGAATAAGACCAGTAGAGGTGGTCGCCATCGGTGTATGCCATGTGGATTACATTGTTTGTGTCCACGGTCATTGTCGCTTTAATGGCGGAATATGTCGGGTCGATCTCAACAGGTGTTGTCGGCGGGTCGCATTCTCCCGGGGCCTCTCCTTCGACAGCAACACTATAAGTGAAGTATGCGGTGACTGTTTCACCAACAAGCAGACCGCCGTAATCGACAGCTTCGCTCTCGACTGAAATGAGAAGGTCGATGCTTCCCTCGGCGGGAGTGGCATCGGTGATGTCGATCTCATATGTCGAGTATCCCGCGCCGCCACCGGTTGCGGTTGATGAGGACTGCATGTCGAAATTGCCCGGTGATTCGACGATGACTGTATTCAAATCGGCGTAGTACCAGTCATAAATATCGATCGAAAGGCCCAGGTCACCACCGTTGGTGTCGCCATCGTTATAAAGTGAGTTCTCGGTTTCGGTAACTTCGATCCGATATGCTTCCTGCCTGTTGGCATTTTCACCAAAATCCTCAGGGGCGTTCCAAGGCGGGTCACCGGATGGGAATTCCCAGCATGCGTCAATGGCGTAGTTGAATATCAAGCCTTCCGTCCCAAGTTCAATCGTGTAGTGGCGTATGTTCTTCTGCCCGGGAGTGAACATGCTGCGTCCGGGGATGGTTATGCCGGAGAGCGGATCGTTCTCCTGGAGGTCATCGCAGAAATATTTATATCCATTCAGTGTGCAGTTGTAATCGGCGAACGAATCGTGCGTGCCGAGAAGTCCGTCATTGTAAGCCCATATCGTGCCGGTGTTAACGGGGAATTCCGCCGGGTTCCACCAGCGTATAAGGCCGTCGGGATTCAGCAGACGCGTATCGTTGTCTCCTGCCATCGTCAGGTCGGGATCGTCGAATCCGGATACGGAACCGTTTGTGATAAGCAGACCGCATACATCAAATCCGGTGAACTCGGTCAGGCCTAAGAACGGATGCCTCAGGCCGATACCCACCTCGATTATATCGCCGTTGAATTCAAGGCTTTCGAGGGATAAGTAGACGAGAGGAGGCGGTTCGAGGAAGGGAAGGACATTGACATGCATATCCGATGTACGGAGCTGAACCACATCAAGGGTTTCGTTTGCGGGATTGGCGGTGAATTGCCACATCCCCCAAAGTTGGTGCGAATTAGTTGAAGATGCAGCGACCGCATCCTTCGGTTCGGGTACGATGATATCACCACCGTTCGAGCACCCGGTGTAGGTGATCATCAATATAAAAGAAATCAGGACATAACAGAGTTTACGCATGTGCGCTTCCTCCCGGTAGTTTGCAGGGTTGAAATTTACCCAGTTAGTTAGATGATTAATTTTCCCGGAATGATAGGATATGGGAGAAAGAACAAGACGGTTTGGCTTCTGGTTTAGGGACACGCCCAAAGCCGAAGACGGCTGTGGGCGTGGCACCCGGGGGTGT
>CBDVBS010000151.1:0-8314 GCA_965372275.1 uncultured bacterium
TTAAGTTTTATACACCGGATATGTTCCGGGCGCCTAAACGAATGGCAATGACTGACGTCACGATAAAAAGAGGCGGACGCCGGCGGGGATGGTGGATGATACTCCCCGGGGTGCTCGTCATTATATTCCTGATATTCCTCCCAGGATTCATGAACCTTGCGGGGGCCGTTTGGGGTTATGGCGATTCCGAATCGGCATCCGATGCGATTTCACCCGCCGGCGGAGAGATTCTGCTCAGGGCGCTGGTTTGCGGACTCATAGGCGGCGCGTTTGCGCTCAGGATCGGGTTTTCCATCGCATGGATCATGGCCGGACAACGTTTCAAGCTGCCGGTGTTCTTTATCCTGTGCCTTCCGGCGGTGATGGGCGAAGCGGCGGCCGCGAGTGCTTTCAACGCCGTTGCAGGCAGTGTGGTTGACCAACTACTTCCCCTGAACGGTTACCTGTCGATGATCGGGTATGTCGCATGGCGTCTGTCAGGCCCGGTTGCGGTTGCGGCTACGCTGCTCACAAGGATGCCATGGAAGAGGGATGTGCCCGAATCCATGCCGTTGATAACCCGCCTGTTATCGGGCTGGCGAAGGTGGCGTACCTTTACGGGGGCGGGCCTTTTCGCGGGATTGCTGGTCGCCCTGAGCGGGGCGGGTCATATGCAACTCGACCCGATGGCGGTGGGCATCGCTCTGAATGCGGGACCCGCGGAATTCGGGTGGATCGAACCGGCGCGGCAGGCAACGAGTACCTGGGCGGTTCTGCTGTGGCCGTTATATATAATAGCGACCGCCGCTTTACTGGTATTCATCCTGCGTACCTGTGCCGGGGTTCAGGATAAGGATTACTCGCGGCAGGCATAATTTGTATCGGGAATATACGGTTTCCGTATGACACCGGAAACGAGCCTCGGATAGATTGGGTATATCAAGTATTCCAGGGACGGACATCGGGAAGATGATCGTCAACCGTACAGAGAAGATAAAATGAGCTGGGACACATTCGTCAAAATATTGAGAGGCATAGGGATTTTCCTCAAAGTCCTTATCATAATCATCTTGGCATGCGCGCTGCTTGGAGTGAGCTTCTTAGCGGGTTTCTTCACGGAAGTCATACGCGAGATGCCGCTCATAGAGAAGTTGAACGTACCCAACCCCTCCGTTACGAGTCGTATCTATGACGCGAGCGGGAAACATCTGCTGGGAAGCCTGTTCAGCGATGAAAACCGGGTGATCGTCAACTTCAACCAGATTCCCGATGATTTGAAGAACGCAGTGATCGCCGTCGAGGACCGGGGGTTCTACCAGCATCCCGGCATTAGCCCGAGAGGCATAGTCCGGGCGATCATCGCAAACATGAAGGGCGGACGTCTGTCCCAGGGCGCGAGTACCCTCACTCAACAGCTCGTCCGTAACCTTTACCTCTCCAAGGAGAAGACCTGGCGTCGGAAGATCCTCGAGATGATCATAGCCCTGAAGCTCGAACAGCGTTTTTCCAAGGATGAGATCCTGACTTTCTATCTGAACGAAGTGTTCTTCGGGCGTAACTCCTACGGAATCGAGGCCTCGGCGCTGACATACTTCGGCAGACATTCCAGCGACCTGACGCTCGGTCAGTGCGCAATGCTCGCGGGACTGCCGCAGCGTCCGTCGGCATACGCCCCGCGTCCCGACAATATGGAGGCGGCGCTGGGAAGGCGCGGCGTGGTCCTCGATGCAATGCTCGAATGCGGCTTCATCAGCACCGAGGAATATGAACGCGCGCGTAATGAGCCCATCGAAGTGATGCCCGTGAAGGAGTCGAGTTACAAGGGCCTGGATCATCCATACTATACGACGTACGTGATAAATGAAGTGAAGGAGATACTCGGAGACCGGGTGTTACTCTTCAACGGGCTGAATATCTACACGACCATCGATCTCGAAATGCAGGCTTCCGCCGAGAGGATCCTTCCCGAGAAGGTGGCCGAATATGCCGACAAGAACATGACCCAGGGCGGCCTGATAACAATCGATCCGAAGACCGGCGCGGTGCTGGCGATGGTCGGCGGAGTCGATTTCAACGAAAGTGAGCTCAACCGGACGTGGCAGTCATTACGTCAACCGGGCAGCGCCTTCAAGCCGTTTGTATATTTGAGAGCAATGGAAAAGGGATACAGCCCATCGAGCCTGATCGTCGATGAAAAGACGGAATTCATGCAGGGGACGCAGAAATATACTCCGAGGAATTACGACCATAAGTACTTAGGTGTTATCACCGCCAAGGAAGCCCTTGCGAGAAGCAGGAATATATGCGCCGTGAAAGTTATCGATATCATAGGGCCTGGTGAAGTCGTGAAGTTGTGCAAGGACAAGCTGGGTTTTGAGAGCACCCTTTATCCCTATGCGTCCCTCGCCCTTGGGTCATCGGAAGTAACGATGGAAGAGATGTGCGCGGCATTTTCCACATTCGCGAATGACGGCGTCTATAACAAGCCGTTCTCGGTGCTGCGTATAACCGATGTCACCGGGCAGATTCTGTATGACCACAAGCCCGCGTCACAACGTGCGATAGATCAGAACCATGTGCGCCTGCTCAACGTAATGACCCGGTCGGTTGTCACATCCGGCACCGGCACGCGCGCGCGTATCGCCGGATATGAGATTGCCGGGAAGACCGGCACGACGTCGGAATATTCCGATGCGTGGTTCATCGGCTACACCCCGAACCTGTGCACGGCGGTGTGGGTCGGTAACGACCAGGTTGTCGATTTCATGAAGCGTGTCACCGGCGGGGTTTATCCGGGGGTTATCTGGCACGATTACATGGTCGAGGCGCTGGAAGGATACCCCGTCGAGAAGTTCCCATCGCCGGTATATCCAAGCAGGGTGAAGCCGCTTGACAAGGAGCGTACCAACTCGGAATTGCAGGCTATGTACGAAATCCAGAAGGCGATGGAGGCTCTCGAAGAAGGGGAATTAATACTGGAGGAAGGCACATCGGAATTCCGCCATCCATGGGAGCTGGTTCCGTCCGATGATGAAGGCGGTAACGACGGCGGGGATGACGATGAGCCGGGGATTTATTTCTGAGATTAATTCCGGGAAACAAGCATTCACAATAATCAGGAGGGATTGGTCTTACTGGAGCGCTGGCTTCCAGCCGGCATCTGATGCTATGGAATGCCGCACCAAGACCACGGTCAGACTCGAAGACTCGTCAGACCGTGCCATCAGGAGAAGCCATCACCGCATCCGAGCCACGACCGTGAGGGAGTGGACACTCTTTGCATAGAAGGAATCAGGGGCAAACCCACACCGCGATCACCAATTCCCATCAGGTGGGTATTTGACGAGGAAGATGTCTAAGCTACCTAATGATTCACGTTCATCTATCCCAGGGCCGAAGAAGAAATCAACCTTATACTGAAAAGTACCCGGCACGTATGAGTCGCCGGCATCAGTAACCGCAACATCCGCCGCCCAGTCCAGGCCGCTATCACCCCATACGCGGGTCCATCGCAGGGCACCATCACTATCCAGGCTGCTCAGGAACACATCATAACTGCCTTCCGATGTGAATTCCAAAATATCCGGGCCGGGGTCGAAATCGACGGTGTCCTCGTAGTAACCTGTTACGAAGATATTTCCGGTGCCGTCAAGGGCAACATCGTAACTTGTGGCAGCTCCCCAGTGACTGGACCATTGTGATTCACCATTGGCGTTGAATTTTTCAATATAGGCACCGTCGTCGTCCATGCCGGAGATAAAGATATAATCCTGATCATCAATCGCAATGCCCCATCCGGTATTCGCCCAGTTTTGTGCCCATTGGAAATTCCCATTTGAGTCGAACTTGCTCAGGAATGCGTCAGTAGTGCCGTCAGCCGTATGCTCCTCGATATCTGGTCCGGGATCGAAATCGACTGTATCACCGAAAATTCCCGTCACATAGACATATCCTGAGCTATCTATAACGACACCAGCCCCGCTTTCATAATAGTCATAATAATCATAGGTTCCGTTATAACTCCCTCCCCACGTCCTGGCCCATACGAAGTTACCATCAGCGTCGAACTTGCTGAGATAAGCGTCAACCCCGCCGTTGGAGGTGTATTCCGACGTCCCCGGGCCGGGGTCAAAATCCATGGTGCCCTCAAAGTAGCCCGACAGGTAAATACACGACGACCCGTCGATTGCTATCCCTAATAACGCGGAAACGGCTACATACATCTGAGTGTCCCATACGCGGGTCCATTGGTAATTACCATTGGCATCGAATTTGGATAGGGAAGTATGCCACCAGCCACCTTCAACCTCCTGCTCATCGACCGTGGGGCCGGGATCGAAATCTACTAAACCTATGAAAGCCCCGATTACATATAAATTGCCTGATTCGTCCAGAGCTGCTTGCATACCAAAACAACTACTATTGTCCCCACCCCAGGTTTTAGCCCAGAGAAAATTGCCGGCTGAATCGAGCTTCCATAAGAAGGCATCATAATTACCAGCGGTATGTTCATCCACACCGGGTCCGGGGTCAAAATCGACGGTCTTACGGAATACACCTGTACTGTATACATTCCCCATGCTGTCAATGGCAGCACCGTAACCTACGTTGTAATCCCCCTCTCCCCCTATGTGCCGGACCCAACCGCTATCGTCATGCGGCGTGGCCATCTCTATATGTTCGTTATTATCTTCGTGGCCAAACGGGTCGCTGGCGCGTACGCCGAACCAGTATGTATGCCCGTTAATCAACCCCTCGACGGTATATGGGGATAGGCCGACATCACTGAGCTTTACGTGGCCGGGGTCATCGAATGGATTGTTGCCGTCCTCGATATCGATGTAATAGACGTTGTATTGCACATCGAAGCCCTGTGGGTCGGTCGCGGTTCCATAAGTGACCATCACCTGCTCATCGCCGAGGTACGCACCGGTGATACCGACAGTGTCATCCCATACCGGTGTAGTCTGGCTGTTTTCATTAATCCTTATCGTGAACCGGTTATAGAGGATTTCCGGATCGCTCTGGCTCTTGGCTTCGAGCCAGCAATAATAATTTCCTTCGAGCGCGAACCATTCGTTGGTAATGGTAATATGCCACTGAGATATAGACTGGTACAGGTCTATCTTTTCAACCGCGCCAAGGGCTGAGCAGTCAAGTTTTACCCATTCGGTATCGAATTGCCAGTCACGTACTATGGCAGATACAATTCCCTCCATAACCCCCTCTTCGTCCAGCTTGACTATGTCATGATTCAAATAGATCCTGTATGGCTCTTTGCAGTTACCGGGCCAGGAGGCGTCGATGGCGAACGTAATACTCAGCCATTGTGGTGGTGATGGGAATTGAATAATGTAGTTCTCGGTATGTTCCGCCCCGGGAGCGAACGCATGCTGCCCGACCGTTTTCGCGTATGCCATGAACGGATTCCTGTCAAGACCGCCCGGGATGTCCCAGAGTTCTGTCCATGCATCGGGATTCGTCAATTCATGCCCGGCATCGTTCGTGTAGAGGATGCCGCGGATATCATAGCCGGTAAGTTGCGTTGGATTCCGTAGGGTTACATCGACATCAAGTATGTGCTCCACCGGGTCGAATGAGTTGACCTTGATTTCGATGCAGTTATCACAGGCAGGGGGCAGGAGCAGGTTTGTTACATCGAAATGCACCTGGGGGTTACGTATCGGCTCGATGACCACTTCAAGGCTTGCGGGGTCAAATGAAATATTCCAGATTCCCCAGAGCGAGCGGTTCGATTCGGTTTCCTTCATCGGTGCAGGTATATCGCTATCATCGGATGGGGCGGGGGACATAACGCTTCCACCGGAACATCCGATTGCGAATAACATCCCTGCAAGGAGGAAAATGCATAAACTTTGTCTACTGAACATTTCTTCAACCTCATATGTAAGGTTTCTGGGGAGTGGGTAGTTATCAGCCACACATGCCGGATGGCAGTTTATATTATACCATGTTGGCTTGAAGCAGGCAGGATGCACCTTGAAAGATGCGGCATCCAATTATAGATGGGATTTGGTCTTACTGGAGCGCTGGCTTTCAGGGTTGTTGAAAAAGTAAGGATGTGCCGAAAAAATGGGACAGGCCTCAGTAGTGCAGGCGTTGGGCAACAGGTATAATGTGCAGTTCGAAAGTGACGTTCTCCATTTCTAAAGGCCAGTCCCTATTTTTCGGCTTTTTCAACAGGCCCTTCCAGCCGGCATCTGATCCTATGGAGTGTTGCACCAAGACCACGGTTAGGTTCGAAGACTCACCAAACCGTGCCACCCGGAGAAGCCATTACTGCATCCGAGCCACGACCGTCAGGGAGTGGACATCTCAGACCGATCCTTAAAAATCAATATTCTTGCATCAAGACCACGGTCAGACTCGAAGACTCGTCAGACCGTGCCATCAGGAGTTGCTATCATCATCTCCGGCAATGCTGCTTCCCAACTCTATCACCATTTCGCGGATCGCCACGGCAAGTATTGCCACCCACATTAAGTAGAACCCCCACGAATTGAAATCTCGTCCCTGCATAAACATGACACCCTTGAGAAAAAAGAACAGGGCGACCGAGATGTAGAACAACCCCTGGACCTTGAAGCAGAGCATTCTGCCCGCAAAGTTGATCGCGAGATATATCAGGGCTAACAGAGTATAAATTCCCCCCGCGACTGTAAGCATCAACGGGGAGAGGGGAAGTGTCACGCGGAAGAAAAAGTGCCAGACGATTGCCACGCCGGTCAGGATCTCAAGGATTATGAGCAACACAAAAGCCGCGTGATAAGCGGCGTTACTGGGAAGATGGGCTCGAAGCTTTTTAAGTATTAACCCCATCATGGCTATCGGATGCGAATCCCTTCCGGATGTGATACACCGTTTCGTGCGATGCTATTTCTCCTCCGAGAGATATTCCGCGGCGGAGAAGATTATCGATTCCATTATCTTAACAGCTTTCTTCTTGATCGACTCCGGGCTGTCCGGGGGGCGGTCGAAGAAGATCATCCAGCTTATCCCGTCATCGGTGAGAATCAGGCGGGTATTGCTCACGAAAGTGTGCTCCGAATCATCGTCCTGCCGGTCGATGCTGATCTCCCAGTTGTCGTCGGTGCTGTTAACCTTGATGTAGCAATCACCGGATGCCTGGATATCAACGGTCGTGAAAACCATATCCTTCTTGTCAAATTTGGCCAGCTCGGCAATCTGCTTCCCGTCCTTATCGGTCAGAACAGCTCTGAAAGCGCCTTCCCCGAGGTAGGATATCCCGAAATCGACTTTACCCCTGGCAATATCAAACGGCCCGAGGGTTTCATCCCCCCTGCCGCGTATCTTATTGATATCGACAAAAGTGTAGTGATAATCGAGTGTCGGATATCCCTCCTTGGATGTGACCTTTTCCTTTGAGATTATTTCGAAGCTCTTGTAGGAGCCGAGGTATTCATCCTCGAACTCCCTGGCCATCGCTTCCATATCCTCATACACGCCTTCACCGAGGTTGTACACCATCACGAATCCCTCGGGCTCTTCGTCCGGCGGGGGGCGCATGATGACCGGGACATTATTCCCGAATTCCTCGATGTAATCCCAGTCACCGGGGTAGAGCAGAAGGATGTCCCACTTCTCGTTGTGGTATATCTTCTTGTCCCCGGTATCGGGGTTGGCTGAAACGCATAATTGCATCCCTGTGAGGATGACCAACGTAATTATTATGACTGCAATGTTTCTTCGCATCAGGTTCACCAAAATATTATCACTACTGCATTTATCTTACAACACCCATTAACGGTCACGGGTGATAAAAATAAAGGACGGCCCGGCGGGGAGCCGGGCCTACGCAGGGAAAATATAATTTAGGAGGTTATGGGCTAACGCAAATATCTATCATTTAAGACAATTAAGATCATTCGTTATCTCCGTCATCGTAGATGGAGAGCAATTCTTCACCGGGAGCTAAGACGCCACGTTCTCGTTCTCTCACCGCGCGGCGATAATCGGGATCGAGGTTGCTTATGGCCTGCTTCGTCTCGCGATCGAAGTCGCGCTGCAGGGAATTGATCATCGAATCGAAGTCCTTCTTATTGTCCTTCGCTTCAAGCCCCTCGGCATGCGCGGTGAACGCGGTGCTGATAAGCATAAAGCAGATCGCCAATGTCGCTATCACGCTCAGCAATCCGACGATGCTCAATCGCTTCTCAGGTTTCTCGTCAAAGGATTTCTTCCCGTCTTCCTGCAAATCTCCTCCCGGTTAATCGACTTCGTAAATAAGCCTCAACGTACGCGCGTCTCGCCTGGAAGGCGTCTTCCGAACGGGCATAGGAAACATGAGATCACC
>CBDVBS010000152.1:0-8311 GCA_965372275.1 uncultured bacterium
TTCCAGCCGGCAAGTATTGAATCATCATTTTCTATTTTTGAGACAGCCTCTAAGACAAAAGGGTGCCACAAAGAGTCATCCTAAATTAATGCACTCATGGATAAACTGTATAGACACTTGAGATACTACTGTCCTGATTGCACGGCCTCTTCAGAGAATTCTTTCCCAGGATATATATTATGCCGAGCCGCTCTGAACATTCCTCACGCCGATCATATTCCTCAGGGCATCGATATCATTCTGTTCAAGGCCCACAGTGAATTCATTCCCAAGATCGATCGCGGCATTGGCGTTACGACGTTTAACCGCAAGCCGGACGCGCGTATTACCCTCCTGGGTAGACAGGTAATCAAGGATGGTCGTTAGTCCGTCGAGCCCCGCTTCATCGAGGTCGATCTCCACTAATATTTCACCACGCCTCGGCTTGAACACGGTCGGGCCGGTCCGCCTTGGTGCTTCATCGGTCATATGCATAGTGCCCGCCAAGGTTTCATCCCCGGTCTTTTTCTTTTTTGGAATCCCACCCTTTGCGGACGGATCGAACGGCCTGAGGGATCGTACGAGCAGGCGCACCTGTTTCTGGGTGACCATCTCGCCTTCGGGACCAACTATATCCCGCTCCTCGATCTGTATTCTGCCTTCGACCACCACTATTGTGTCTTCCATGAGATATTCCTGGCATTCCTCGTAAGTATTGGGGAACACAATGCCTTCTATGCGTCCTGTGAGGTCTTCTATCTCAACAATGGCGTAGTTCTGCAGTTTCCTCGATATACGTCTCGATATTGCTGTCAACATCCCGCCGATGACCATCTGCTTGCCTTCGCATTTATCATCGATATCGCGAATAGCGAGTTTGGATATCATTTTTAGCTGGTCGGTGAATTCCTTGAGCGGATTCTCCGAGAGGTAAATCCCGATCACTTCCTTCTCGCGCTTGAGTAATTGCCTCTTGGGGATATCGGTTTCATCACGGTTCAACTCTGGTTCGACAGCAACATCGCAAGAGCCCTCGCTAAACAGGGCAACCTGTCCGCGTCGTGAATCATCCTGCTTGGCCTTGCCATACTCCATGGCCCTGTCAACCGACGCGAGCTTCTCGGAGCGCTTGCCCGGGAGAGAATCCATCGCGCCTGAAAGGATAAGGCTTTCGATTACCCCGCGGTTGGAGGCGCCTGATCCCACGCGGGCGGCGAAATCGAACATCGATTTGAAATCTCCTCCCTCTTCGCGAGCCTTGACAATATACTCCACCGCGCTGATGCCGACATTCTTGATCGCACCAAGAGCGAACCTTGTATTATCGCCTTCCAGCGTGAAGTAGGGTCCGGAATTGTTGACATCCGGCGGAAGGATTTCCCAGCCCTTGGCTAACATACTGCTGATAATCAGGTTGATCTTTTCCGAATTCTGCATCTCGCTTGAAAGATAAGCCGCATGGAATTCGATGGGATAGTTCGCCTTGAGATAGGCGGTCTGGTAGGCAAGCAGGCCATATGCGGTCGCATGAGCCTTGTTGAAACCGTAACGGGAGAATTTCTTGATCTGCTCATAAATTTTGTGAGCTAACCTCTCATCAACCCCCTTAGTCTTAGACCCGGCAATGAACTTCTCCCCGTGCTCATCTATCTCACCGGGTTGCTTCTTGCTGATTGCCTTTATGACCAGCATCGCTTCCGCAATGTCGAAACCGGCCATATTCTGAAGGATCAGCCCAATCTGTTCCTGGTATGTCAGAACACCGTAGGTCGATTCCAGCGGCACCTCCATCAGGGCGTGATCGTAGGAAACTTCTTCAACCTTGTTTTTCCGCTGGGCGTACATTGTATGATGCCCGCTTTCCATCGGGCCCGGTCGATAAAGGGCGATACACGCGATAACATCCTCGATGCAATCCGGGCGGATATCCATCAGCAGGTCCCTTATTCCCCCGCCCTCCAATTGAAACACGCCGAGTGTGTCGCCCTTCATCAGCATTTCGTAGGTCTTCTTATCATCCAGTGGAAGGTTCTCGATATCTATTTCCTTACCGTCACGTTCCTTGACGAGTCCGCGTGTGTCATGGATATATGAAAGGGTACGCAAGCCGAGTACATCAACCTTAATTATGCCGAGCTTATCTATGTAATCCATGGAATATTGCGCGACCATGTGCTCCGTCGTTTCCATTTTCTGCAGTGGTACGCGCTCATAGACCGGGCTTCCCGATATCAGTATTCCAGCCGGATGTACGGACACATTACGGGCCAAGCCTTCAACGGCGAAAGCATACTCAAACCATTCACGCAGTCTCGGATTCTCATTGTATTCGCCGCCGAGTTCCGGTGAAAGTTTAAGAGCCTTGGTGAGTGTCGCGTTCAACGGCACAAGTTTTGCAATCCTGTCAGCTTCACTGTGCGGGATGTCGAGAACGCGCGCAGTGTCACGAATCGCTGCCCGGGCCTTGAGCCGGTTGAACGTGATTATCTGGCTGATATGTTCCGCGCCGTATTTGTCCTCGATATAGTCCATCACTTCACCGCGCCGTCGCGGGCAGAAATCGACATCGATATCCGGCAGGCTTTTGCGTCCACGGTTCAGGAACCGCTCGAATATGAGTCCATATCGTACGGGGTCGGGCTCGGTGATTCGTAAAGCCCATGAAACAAGTCCACTGACAGCGCTTCCCCTGCCGGGGCCGACGGGTATATCCCTGTTCTTGGCGAACTGAACGCAATCCTCAACGATAAGGAATATCGGGGCGAAGCCCATCTCGTCGATGACTTTCAGTTCGCTCTGAAGCCTTTTCTTATATCCTGGCGGGATTTTTCCCTTGAACCTCTTTTTTAATCCAACCAACGCGAGGTCGGCAAGATGTTCATCATCCGTTTTCCCTTCCGGTACCGGGAACTTCGGGAAGTCGAATATGCCGAACTTCGGTTGGAAATCGACCATCTCTGCAATCTTGAGGGTGTTGCTCAACGCGCCGGGAATACCGCCGAACATGCGCGCCATTTCATCGGGGGTTTTGAAGTAGAGGTCGAGTCCCTCGAAAGACATCCTGTCAACATCATTAATTTTCTTGCCGGTCTGTATGCATACCATGACTTCCTGGTACCTGGCATCTTCACTATCAAGATAATGGGCGTCATTGGATGCCACGATACCCAGGTCAAGGCTGTCGGCAAGCTTTGTCAGAAGCGGGATCGCGCGTTGTTCCTCGTTGATACCGTGGTCCTGCAGTTCGATATAGAAATTTTCCTTGCCGAATACATCGTGGTACCACCCCGCCGTTTTCATCGCTTCATCATGCTTGCCCATAAGCAGCAGTTGCGGCAGTTCTCCCCTGATGCAGGCTGTCAGCGCTATCAGGCCTTCGTGATATTCCTCCAGAAGTTCCTTGTCAACACGTGGCTTGAAGTAGAATCCGTCCTTGTATGAAAGATAAACAAGCTTGAGCAGATTCCGATAGCCGATATCATTTTTTACAAGGAGTACGAGATGGTGGTAACCATGATGCTGTGAGCTACCCCTCTTCCCGTCTTTCGAGTCTTTTATCGATTGAGTGACATACATCTCACAGCCGACAATGGGCTTGATACCTTCATTATTGCAGGCCCCTATGAATTCAATCGCGCCGTACATCGCGCCATGGTCGGTGAGCGCAACAGCCGGCATTTCATATTCGACCGTACGCTTTGCGAGATCCTTCAGCCGGATGATTCCATCAAGCAGGCTGTATTCGGAATGGACATGCAGATGTACGAATTCGTTTTTCACATTTATGGGCCTTTCATTCTTTATTCAGTCTCTCGATCCTTGCAATGGAAACATCGCACAATACATTGCGAACCAACTTCCCACGCGCGGCTTCAATGGCGGAAATCGCACTGGGATCACCAAGATCGCCGAGAGCCTTGACGATGGCGTTGAGCACGATATCGATATCCTCATCGCTCACCGCTAACATAAGTTCATCCACGGCCTCGGGACGGCTCTTCATCCGGCCCAAACCCTCCGCGGCAGCGACACGTACCTGGTAATCGGTCACATCCCTTAAGGCGGATTTCAGGAAATCCAGGGCTTCGTCATTTGAATAGAAACCCACGGCACGTATGGCCACGCGGCGGATATCATCAAGTTCTTCGGAATCGGAGGCCCGCAGCATGATGAAATCAAAGGCATCAGGATATTGCATTTCACCGAGAGCGGAGAACGCCGCGTGACGCAGTCCCCTGTCGAATCCCGGGTCAGATGCTATCTGCAGAAGCCTGTACCCGGCGGGCTGCCATTTGCCGGCGCCGAGAGCGTTGATCGCCGCAACTCCCACGATGGTGTCGGGATAACCCGCCTTTATTATGTCGAGCTGCATGTTTAAGATCGGGACTCCGCCAAGTTTCCCAACAGCACGCCCCGCCGATTCGAGTACATCGAAGGACGTGTCGGTGAATAATTCCAAGAGTGGTTGCACGGCATCGGGATTTCCGATGTCCCCAAGGGCATCGGCGACACCTGCTCTCACTATGCTTCGCCTGTCGGACAACGCACCGATGATAGGATCGTACAGCTCATCACCGAGTTCGATGAGATCGAGCACGGCAAACGGGGCAAGCAGGTCTTTGTACTGCAATGCTTCGATCAATACCTTGAACCGGGTTTCACCACCATAGCGCTTTGCCGCATCAAGAACGGCGAATTTTACATCCTTGCTCGCATCGCTGAGGGCATTAATAAGCAATTCGTGGGCATCAGCTTCGGGGAGATACTTCACCCCGGACTTTATAATGTTCGCCTTGTCGGCGGGCATGTTTGCCGCGTAGTAGATATCTTTTATATCCTCCGCTTCAATCCCATCAACTTTTTTGGCGAGATACCTCAGCGCTTGTGCGCGTAAGGGTACGGGGTCGGCTTCGAATAATTTCCACGCGATATCCAACGGCAGGTCGATGTTGAATTCGTTGATCGCGGACATGGCCGCCACTTGCTGGTTCAGGTTGCCGGCCGCGAGCAGCCCGATGATCGCCGGAGCGAACCTGCCCGGGTTGGAAGAAATATTCTCCCATGCTGCGTCGGCGAATTCCGGGTCGGCATCGGCAATATGAGAAACAACGAAACCGGCGTCGTTGCTCATACCGATATCCCGCACCAGCCTGTCAGGCGCACCGGCCTGGGCGAGATCGTAGATGAACACCGAGGTAACGATAACCAAAATCGCCAGGAACTTTGGATCTATCCATGAAAAGAATGTCCTCAACTAACCATCCATCTCCTTCCAGCCACGATACGGAAACATCATAAAGCATCCAATTTCAAAAGGAGCCTTTCAATAGACTATTACATATACAGGAGAATATGAAAATGTTAAAGGGGATTTTGAGAAAATGGACTACAAATCCGAGAGAGTTTCGATGGTCTTTGCGGCGGCCTTTTCGAGTGTTTCCGGAACCCTCTCTAAATCAGTGAGCGCGAGTTCGTGAACATCGGGGTCGATGGTGATAAGTTCGCAGTCAAAGCACGAACTTTTTATCATCTCGGTGAGCAGGGAGAGATGCAGGCGCGTAAACTCGGTGCCGATGATCTCATACGTCTCCGCCACCGACTTGATGAGATTGGTTTTACCCCTGCTGAATTCACCGGAGTAGCTTATGTTCACGCCGATGAGAAGGAGACCGCGTTTCTCATCGCCGCACTCCATCTCTTTCTTGTACTGGGAGAATGCGGTAAGCACGGGATAATTCTCCGCGATGCCGCCATCGATATACAATTGTCCGTTAAGCCTCTTGGGTGTGAACATGACCGGCGTACCGAACGATGCGCGAAGCATATCAATAAGGGTGCCCTTCTCTATCGAAGTTTTTCCGGTTTTTTCCTGGGTAACTTCGATGGTCCCCGGTTCCTCGCCAAGCCGCATGAATGCTTTGCAGTTGAGGATGCGATTGTAGGCAAGGATGCGGAAGTTGCGTATGTCTATCAGCGGGTTGTTCTTTTCGCCGACAAGCTTGCTGAGCTGATATTCGATCTTCCGTCCCGTCAACAGACCGGCCCTCTCGGCATCCCTCGAAGGTATGATGGCTTTGATCGCGGTGTACGGGAAGAACTCGAATAGCTGCCGTTTCTTGAAACCAAGCATCGCATTCTCGATTTCTACGGCGGTACGTCCCGATGCCCACAATCCACCGGCGATGCTCCCGGCCGAGACACCCCAAAGGGCATCAACGTGGAGACCGGTCTCTTCCAGAACTCTCAGTAAAGGGAGATGACATACGGTCCTCAAACCACCACTCGATAAGACCACAACAACTTTGCGTCCTTCGGCTTTCTTAAGCAGTGCCTTTCGGATTGCAGGTGCTATTTGAATTTTACTTAGTATACCCAATTAGCTTCTCAAAATATTAATCTGTAATTATAGTATTTCTCCACTAATATAATCAATGTGTCATGCGGTTTATTCGCTAATTTTATCCAACCCATGTTTAAGCGAGTTATGCGGTTTTTAGCTGTATTAATGGGATCTGGTTGAAAATCGACGGAAATCATCTTAGCGGACGTTTGAAAGATCGCGAGAACCATTCCTCGTCGAGGACAATTACAGCCGGACGTCCGTGGGGGCAATTGAAGCCACGATTCCCGGTAAGGTGGGACGCGAGCCCGTGGAGTTCCTCGGTTGACAGACGCGTGCCCGCTTTAACGGCGGCGCGGCACGATGACCCGATTATGAAACGTTCCTCGAATTCATCTCCCTTCAGTCCGCCGACTTCATCGAATAACTCAAGCAGATGCTGCTTGGTGTCGTCGAACGATATGAAACCCGGCAAGGCCCTGATAATGAATGTCCCTCCACCGAAATCCTCGAAGTCATATCCGAGGGTTTTGAGAAAATCCTGTTTCGCAGTTATCAGCGCGCTTATCTCGGGAGTGAATTCAACGGTAATTGGAAAAAGGAGCTTCTGTGAAACGGCACCGTCCTTGCCGGAATCCTTCATACGGCGATAGAGAATTGTTTCATGCAGGTTATGCTGGTCGGCGACATAGATCAACGCGCCGTTGTTGAAGATGATGTAGGTGTTAAGATACTGGATGATCTCCCCCTCACGGACAATCGGAGGCACGATCGCATCGATATCGGGAGCCGGTTTATCCGCCGCAATGGCTTCGAACGGATCTTCAATCTCCAGCCTCCGCTGTGGATCGTGTTTAACATCCTTTTTTTCGGAAATGTCATCGAGTATTTCTTCGAGCGTGCCGGGATATTTCGTCTTCGGTTTGAATGAGATGAATTGCGTTGTTTCGCCGACATCGTCACCAACCGTCACGCCGGGGATTCCGGCAGCCGGAATATCGATGGTTTCACTTTTTCCTATAGGGGCCTGTTCATCGGGAACCGTGATATCTCCGATCTCACGTTTCAATGCCGCCGAGCAGGATCTCTGTATTCCGTCATAAACGGCTCTCGGAGCAGCCAGGCGTACTTCCCGCTTGTGAGGATGCACGTTGACATCGACCGATGTTGGATCAATCGAAATATCCAGTATGCAAAGCGGTTTCTTCCCCGGGGGGATTCTATGAGCGTAGGCGCGTTCGAGTGCAAGATTGAGGGCGATGTCGAAGATCACCCGTCCGTTGATCGTGAATGTCTGATCCTTGCGGGTCGAGCGTATCAGCTCGCAGTCGGAAACCTGTCCCCTGATCCCCACCGTCTGATCGCGGAATGTAACCGTCACGAAATGCCGCGCATCATCCTTGCCGAATACTGCAAGGAGCACGTCCTGGACTCCGCCGCCCGTAGTCTGGAGGTTCAACCTGCCGTCGTGGATCAATTCAAACGCGATGTGCGGATACGCCAAGGCATAGCGCGTGACCACCTCGGCGCAGCGGGCATATTCGGCGGAGGATGATTTGAGGAATTTCCGTCGGGCGGGAGTACTGTGGAATATCGACTTTGCTTCGATGGACGTCCCTACCGGGTGCGCGATTGGTCTGATTTCCCTTACACCGTCGATATATTTCAGTTCCGTCCCGGCATCTTCACCCCTGGAGCGTGTTCGAAGAGTGAATTGCGAAACTGACGCGATTGAATATAATGCTTCACCCCTGAAGCCTAACGTGCCAACATTTTCGAGGTCGTCCATGCCGATGATCTTGCTGGTGACATGGCGCTCCATCAACAGTGGAACATCTTCCGCCGCTATACCGATACCGTGATCGGTAATTTTTATAAGGGTCAGACCGCCATTGGAGAGTTCCACCGTGATACGGGCGGCACCCGCGTCGATGGCATTCTCGATTGTTTCCTTGACGATTGATGATGGGCGTTCTATCACTTCACCCGCGG
>CBDVBS010000153.1:0-8303 GCA_965372275.1 uncultured bacterium
GGTGGCGCCTACAAACGAGTCTTCTAAACCGGGTGGCGCCTACAAACGAGTCTTCGAAGTTTGTAGGTGATCAATACAAAGGAAAAGAATCAACGAAAATCTCTCGCGACCCATCCTCCCCCCATCAACAAATCCCATTCTTATTGGATTCGCGTGGATTGAATCCACCTGCTTTCGTGTTTCAATTATTTCATACAGGCGAACGTCAGTTCATGCGCCTGACCGCGGATGTTGAACCGTAGATATTTTGGGGTTTTGTGGAAACCGGATTGTATGGGTATGATGTTACTATATTCACCTACAAACTTCGAAGACTCGTTTGTAGGCGGCACCCAGGACAGGGGTTTCGGGACAAGGGTGTCCCGAAACAACGGAAAAAAACGCAGGTCAAAGACCTGCGTTACTCAAAATACAAATCCAGGAACAACTCAATCCCACGCGGGATCTTCGCGCATGTACGTTATCTGGTATCGCATGAACTTCCGCTCGCCGCCGTACAACGCCGTCATAACTCCCCCGGTGGAATGATCCAGCCCGAACAGGTGGCCGAGTTCATGAATGAATACACCGTTAACATCATCGATATCATTCCCCGGAAGCTGCTTGATACGCCCGACAGCGAGTATCGAATGCTGCGCCGGATCGCCGCCTAACCAGGAAAGAGCTACGCCGAGGATATTGTTGTTGTCGAAACGGTTGATACCGACATCCGTCAGTTCGTGATCGCCGGGGTCCTTGATGTTGTTGCAGTAGTTGTAAAGCGCGTTCGCATCGCCCGAAAGTATGGTGTACTGATACGCAACATTCAAATTGTGATCTTCGTAAAAGAAATCGATATAGGCCGGATTATAACTTGCCTGCACCAGGCTATGGTCGGGCAGGTAATATCCCGGTGTTCCAGTCGATGACCGCATCGAGCTCTTATAGAGGGTTGCCTTTCGCTTCACGGTGATAATCGGACTTGTATCCTCTTCCGACGTATCCGTGCGTCGCGCGTGTATCTGGTAATTATCTCCGCCGTATGTCGAAACCCTGAACGTGATGGTCGTCATCCCCTGGCTGTTCGTCTGGGTGGTCCTGTAATGATACTCCGCGGGCGGGACAGGCCCGGGATATGATTCCGGCACGTTGGGCGAACCGACAATCCATGCATCATCATCAGCGTGATTGTCATTCGCATCTGTATCCGATTCCCACGGCACCGATTCATCCCATGCAGCGTCACTCTGCGGCTCATCAGGATCAGTCCACCACCATTCCACCACAACGTCGGCGACGGCGGGATTTATCTGGGCTGTGATGTTGTAGATGTACTGTCCGAGGTTGCTATATTTGGTCAATGCCGAGGACGGGTTTGTAATTACTAAACCGGGGGGGGGGAGTGCCTTGGTGGATCACTTCAACCCACCCGATCTTGTATGTCCTCAGGTAATTGCTGTAGCCGTGGTTCTCATCGGTTGCCCTTATCAGCAGCGGATAAGTTCCGGGGACGGCATTATTCTCATTGGTAATGGCGAGGCCGTACAGGGCGTAATTACCCGACCACGCTATCTTATCCAGTTCCAGCCTGCCGTCGAACAGTTGCGGTGATTCAACCGTAATCTCATCGATGGTTTCATTGCCCTGCCAGTCGTACGCATCAACCGTCACTATGGCGGAGTTCACATAATCGTCCCAGAGTTCACCATCCACCGTTACATCAAGTTTGTATACTTCCTCGCAGTTCGCCGTCGGTGGGAAATAGGTGCCGTCGGGGAAATCCCAGCTCGCATCCACCGCGTAATCGAATATCCATCCGGTCTCGCTGAAATCGAATTCCATCCACTCATATGAACTCGATCCCGCGCTGAATCTCCGGCGTGATGTCGTCTTGTTATAGGCGATGAACGGATTGAGATTGCCGCTTATATCCGGGTTATCCCAAAGGTATGTCCAACCATCGGGATCATCGAGCACTCCGTAACTCAGGCTCATACCTCCAAATGTCATCGTCGATTTGAGAATCGGCACGGCGCGCACATCAAATCCGTCAAGGAACGGATCGTCGAACGGATGTGTAATGCGAACTTTCAGCCTCACCACGTCGTTCGGGTAGAAGAAGACCTCATCAAACCAAAGGCAGGTAGTACATGGCCACTGTTCGAGGAAATATCTGATCTCGGCATGGAATGCCACGTTACGGTTAGGTGTTATCTCCCAGGTCTCGGCGACGGGATCGAGGGCGACCGTCCAGTAACCGATCAAATACCTGTTATCGGCCCGGGTCGCCTCGCGAAGCGTGTCATCTCCATTCTCCAGCTCAACTCCGGGAAGTGCGACCGGTCCGTTGCCGGAGCATCCGAGGATCCCTGACAGGAGTGCGATGAGAATGATTGCGGGTATCAGTGTGTGGAATATTCTCATGATACACCTCCCATATCCGTCTCTTCATCGAAGAATATTATATATTCCTCCTCGTCCACCTCACCGGAATCCTTTGCGGTGAGAGCGAGTTCTTCGAGTGCCGTTAACACCCACTCGAAGCCTTCATGGTCGTCCCTGATGACACGACCCACTCGCGCTTCATCATCCCCCGCGCGAAGCGTGACCGACCACACTTCCCAGTCACCGAACGTTTCATCGACATCCGGGAACCCGGACTCAACGAGAAGGGAGATGATCGAATCGAATGCATCCGGGCCCGCATCGGTAATCCAGTAGGCGTCGTAGTCCCCCTCTTCCATCGCATACATGGATCGTCCATAGGGGCTGAGCTTCCCTTTTTCGGCAAGCTGGGCATTCAAGCCGTCGAACAATTCCTGGTCGTGCACGTGACGTTCGACGCGCAGCAACCCGTCGGCCCTTAATTCCACTCGCTCGATGATCCCGTAAACCCACAGGTATTCCATCACGATCAGCGTCTCATCCGGTGCGGATGTATCCACCGATTCGTAGATATCGGCGGCGGCAATCGCGCCGGGACACAGGAAAATTATGCTGCAGGTGAGTACGGCGACAGATGTGAGAATCGTACGCATCTCAACAACCTCCTAACAAGGTTTGCACAGTTTTATTTCTACCCTTTACGTAAGTAGCTGCTCGGCCAGCAGGATACGAGGAGGATTCGTCCGATGTTTCGGAATGCCGACCTGAACGAAATATGGAGTCCCTTTCAGGATATCAAGTTGAATGTCTCGAAGGGACGTTGATAATTGATTTACACATTCTATTGTAAACAATGGATGCGAATCAGGCAAATTTTTCAGTAGATATGAATGGGCCATGGAGCCGCCGATAGCAGGGAGCACATCTGGTGAGATGATATTGTGAGACTAATAGTGCTACGTTGAATCTGTGATATACTTATTTTGGGTTTACGGGAGGTGTTGATGCTATGCCAAGCGACCTCAGAGAGATACCAACTTATACTATTGCTGAAGCAGCGCACTATCTGCGCATCCCAAAGAATACTCTGGAGCGCTGGGTATTGGGCTATAATTATAAGGGGGGGACAGGCAGTACTCATTCTAAGGCGCTTATCCAGATTGGCGGTAGAAAACCTAATCTCCTTTCTTTCTTTAATCTTGTGGAAGCCCATGTTTTGAGCGCGTTACGCAGGGATTACCGCATCTCGATGCTGAAAATTCGCAAAGCCCTTGATTATCTTGAGGCAGAATACCCGGCATCTCATCCATTTGCGGATTACGAGTTCCAAACAGATGGGATAGACTTATTTATCGATAGAATCGCTGAACTCGATTGTATCTCTCAGCAAGGCCAATTAGCTATGCGAGATTTACTCCTTGAGTACCTTCACAGAATAGAGCGGGATGAGCAAAAGCTCGCCTTGCGTCTTTATCCTTTTGTCAGCTATCCACCTAAATACGATGATCGCTTAGTGGTAATTGACCCAGCGGTTTCCTATGGAAGGCCGGCGATTGCGGGTTCAGGAATCCCCACAGCCATAATCGCGGAGCGCTTCAAGGCTGGCGAGTCATTTGAGGAATTAAAGGACGATTATGGAAGGACCCTCCAAGAAATCCAAGAAGCAATACGATGTGAACTCAAGTTATCAGCAGCCTGACCAGCCTACATTTTTCGTCGATCGGGCATTAGGAGGTATTATAGTTCCAACCATCCTTTCAGATGCTTGTTTCACCATCGAAATCCACTCAGACCACTTCCCTGATGACTCACCAGACGCTGAGTGGTTAACCGAAGTCGGTTAGGCGTGGTTGGGTGGTCCTAACAAAGGATAAGAGAATAAGAAGGCGTCCACTTGAACTTCAGGCTCTGTTAGAAGCTAAAGTAATTGTGTTTGTACTTACATCTGGTAATTTAACAGGGGAGAAGATGGGTGACATATTTGTACGGGCAAAGAGCAAAATTCTCAAGTTTGTAACCGAGCATCCAAGGCCATTCTTAGCCGCTGTAACAAGGGGCGGCAGAGTGAATATGATAATTACGGGTGCGCCAGATGAAGACCCCGCAAATCAAGACTAATAACTTGATACACTTCACGGGATAACAAGGATGCAGAGGAATGGGGTATTCAGCTTGTGTCCTTCAACTCCTTACCCGAACTCCTCAAACCTGTCCCGGTCCGCCTGGCATATCGGGCACCTGCCCGGTGAATGTTCCATCGCGGTGAGATATCCGCACACTTTGCATCGCCACACCGGTGACGTAGTGCTTATTGTGAAAGTCTCAAACCTGTCACGCTCGGCCTTACATACCGGGCACACTCCCGGTGCGTGGGGCATCGCGCAGAGATATCCGCATACCTTGCATCGCCACAATCCCGTAGCGGGTTTCGCCGACCTGGTTTTGTCCTTCATGGCCGCGCGTTCCTCTTCAGACGGACGCCGCTCCGGGATCGATCCCGCTTCCTTCTTGCCGGCCGCGATATCATCGCTGACATACAATGCGCAGTAGCATGAGCCGTACTCGAAAAGGTCCTCGTCCCGGTAATCGCACGGGCATATGATATCCAGATCCTTCTCCCTCTCACCGTCCGCTAACCTGCACGGGCAAGCGAGGTAACCGTAACGCTTAAGGTTCGTCGCCAACCCCTCGCAAAGTTCAAGGGTCATTCTTGTATCAGGATTGAGATTGTACCCCGATGCCCGAGCCGCCCTGTCAAGCTTGTCAAAAAGCTCCTTCGCGATCTCTGAATAAGACGATTTCCCGCTCATCCTAATTCCTCCTCAAAATCATCGGTATGATAACCCTGGATGACCTTACTGCCGTTATCGATTATAAGCATCGGGAACGCCTGGCGTCCGAAGAACTCCTTGATACGCGCTTTGCATTTTTCGAGTTCCTCTCCCGTCAGCTTATCGACATAATATGTTTCATATTCCACGCCGTGCTCGTCGAGCCATTCCCTCGTACGCCTGCACCAACCGCATGTGCTCAGTCCGTAAAATTCAACACGTTTCTTCTCATCCGCCATCGAACTTTCCTCCCGTTTGTCACCTATATCAAATCGCGCAACGCCCCATATTGTAGCATCATAGCCCGGCGTCTTCTCACTCGTTATCTTATATATTCAGGTGGCACTCCGGGTGGCACTGACAAGCGAGTCTTCGAAGTTTGTCAGTGTCTTCGTAAGATGTCCACTCCCTCACGGTCGTGGCTCGGATAATAGAAGTGGCTCGGATAACAAAAGCAACCCTCAAAGCCGTCAAGTATTTCCACTTTTACTTTTTCAACAACCCCTACCAATCAGATGAAGGCATCGTGTAGTAGTGGAAATCATTACGCGGCTCCGACTGGTTATAATCTATCGCGATAAGATTCCTGTTATCTGGATCAGTATTTATCGTGAATGCGAAAGGCGTGAACCACGGGTCACCGCTGCTGTGAAGAACCTCATCCGCAAGTACGTTCAAGTCGGAATCGAGCTTCATATAATGGATATCCGAAGCAGGATCATTCCATTTCTGGTACATGACGAGAATCCTGCACTTCTCATACAATGGATCGGAATGGTCAATCTCAATATCGCCGCGTCCCATCCCGGAATATGGAGTGCTGCAGATGGAAAGCGCAAACGGCAGCAGGTCCTGCGAATCGATTTTCGTCGGCGGCGAAGTGCTCAGATCATACTTCACGAATACCGAACGGCACGGGGACTGGATGTTGCTTCCCCATGTGAAAAGGAAATCCTCTTCGTAACTAATAGCAAGGTCAGCGAGATACCATAAGCGCGGGTAAGCGGGATAATCCACGATTAGATCCATCGTGATATCAAGCCTGTCCGTCATATTCTCAACATAGAATGGGCTAACTGTCTGCAGCTCATAATGCCTCAACTGCCACACGGGATTAATGGTGGATGTCGGTCCGCCCATTACATCGGTGATTATCCAGAGGTCGCCGTCCCCATCGAAGTCCATACCAGGAATATTGGGATACTTATCAACCGGTGTTGCCGGATCGGTTACCACAATATTCTCAACAGGCACTCCATCCTCATCCACTATCTGAACCGTATCGAACATCCGCCCGTTCACCACGCCGAGATGCCCGTTGACGGGGTTCTGATCAATTTGCGGAGTCATCGAAGTATATCCCACTGATGCGTCACCCGTTTTACGTCCGGGAAGCGTGAAGTACTCCGTCCCCACAACATCGGTTGCGTTATCGGGATCGAACCGTATATATGTTCCCGTGTAAACCGAATCGCTGCCATATGATGACTTCACCACGCATTCACCCGCGTGCGCGCCTGTCTCAAGAATCGCAAGGTCATCACGCTGGCAGTAATTCCAGTATGAGATACCGTTGATGAAATGCTGACCCTCATAGGTGTGCACCGCTTCGCCGCAGATAATCTCCGGAGATGTATCATCAACTTCGGCGGAATATTTGAAATATGATGTCACCGTCTTGCCGGGAACCAGGTCCTGGTACCCGACCTGCTCGCACTCAACACCGATAAGAATATCGATACTGTCAATCGCCGGAGTGGCATCGACGATATCGATCTGGTATGTGCTGTATCCCAAATTTCCACCAACAGGAACACTTGTTACGGTGTAGGGGAAATTGCCGGGTGAATCGACCCAGACGGTGTTAAGCCCGGCATCGAAGTGATCCCATGCATCAATCAAGAGCGACAGGTCTCCGCCATTCTCATCTCCGTCATTCCAAAGCGTGTTCTCATCCTCCGTGATGGCCACGTTCCACGCCTCCGGCCTGTTCGCGGCATGGCCGAAATCATCAGGAACATCCCATGGTGGGGCTCCTTGCGGGAATTTCCAGTTCGCGTCAACGGCGTAGTTGAATACAAGTCCGTCGCCGCCCATTTCGATACTGTAGTGACGCACATTCTTCTGCCCGGATGAGAAAACGCACCGCGAAGTCGGGTCAACCGAACTAACTGAAGCGTCCGGGTCGGTAAGATCGTCGCAGAAGAATTTATACGCATTCAACGTGCAGTTATAATCGACTTCCGAATCCGGGTTGCCTAACAGCCCGTCATTGTAGGCGAACATCGTTCCCGTATTCACCGGGAATTCCGCCGGGTTCCACCAGCGTGTAAAGCCGTCGGGATTCAACAGGCGGGTGTCCCCATCCCCGGCCATCATTATGTCCGGGTCGTTGTAACCCGCCACTGAACCGGTGGATATCAGTATGCCGCAGACATCGAATCCGGTGAACTGGTTCAACCCGAGGAACGGGTGTCTGAGACCGATATCGGCTTCGATGATATTTCCATTGAATTGAAGGTTTTCGACAGTAAGATTGAGCAGCGGAGGTGGCTCCAGGAAACGGAGGGCGTTGAGATGTACCACCAGTTCACGAAGGGGTACGATTTCCAGCCTGCCTTCTTCCGGGTAAGCCTCGAACTCCCAGAATCCCCACAACTGACGGTTTTCCGACGATGATGCCGCGATTTCCGTTGGAAGCAGCGGCTCAACTGAGTTGTCAGTTCCTTGTGAACACCCCACCGCGAAGATTATCAATAGACAAAAAATTAGAGCATAGTAACGCATTCTAAAAAATCATCCTCGGCTCCCTATGCTGTAGGATAATTATACTACATTTACATGGCCACATACTTTGATGCGGTCTGCCGCCTTTTGATTAGACAAATAAGGGATGAAAAAGGGTTAGAAATGGAAATCCTGCCTGCATTAAATATTTCCTGAATGTGAACCCCCTCGTCCCACCGGAATATGCAAGGGGAATATGCAAGGGGAATATGCAAGGGGACTGTCATCCTGTCTTCAGGTGACTGTCCCCGCTCTTCACAAACTTCTGGTGTTTTGGGAATTTATTCCCGAAACCGACCGAGCATGTTTCGGCAACAAGTT
>CBDVBS010000154.1:0-8301 GCA_965372275.1 uncultured bacterium
CAAGGCCGACGTGCAGGGCTCAATCGAGGCATTGGTCAATTCCCTGGAGAAACTCAGCACAAACGAAGTACAGGTAAAATTAGTGCATACCGGCGTGGGCAATGTAAATAAGAGCGATGTAATGTTGGCAATGGCGTCGAATGCCATCGTCATCGGGTTCACGGTCGATGTCAGCACTGATGCTAAGAAGCAGGCGGTGTCGGAGCGCGTCGATGTCCGTGTCTATGACATAATCTACAAGGTTATCGAAGATATCGAACTCGCCATCCAGGGTATGCTCGAACCCGAGTACAAGGAGAGGATTATCGGGCGAGCCGAAGTCAGGGCGATATTCCGCAAGACCCGCGATTCCGTTATCGCCGGTCTTTATGTCACCGAGGGCAAGATGATCAGGGGCATGTCCATGCGGATATTCCGCGAGGAAGAACTTATCTATGAGGGCAAACTTAACAGCCTGAAGCGCTTCCAGGAAGACGCGCGTGAAGTCGATACCGATTTCGAATGCGGGATACAACTCTCAGGCTTCAAGAACCTTGTGGAGGGCGACATCATCGAGGGGTTTGAAATTGTCGAGGTGAGCAGGGTTTCTTAACGCAGGGAACGTCCGACCGATTGCTGCGCAGCGAGGTGATTGGCGATGTATCGTGTCGGGGTTATGGAGATTGAGTTGCACATACCAACGGCTCACAGCCTGAAGGAAAAGCGTTCCGCGCTGAAAGGCCCGATAGAACGTGTGAGGGACCGCTTCAACGTGTCCGTCATCGAGCTTCCCGGCAGGAACGGATGGCAGAGAGCCACGGTAACGGCGGCATGTGTTGCGAGCAGCGGTGAATTGGTGCGGCAGATCCTCGATAAGGTCGCGGACCACTTTGAGAAGGCGAATGGGCTGGTAATCCTCGATAGTCATATCGAGCTGTTGTGAGAAATATGAGACGGTAAGCATAATTATGTTGAGCAGGCGTCAAAAAAGACTTAAGGACTTATTAAGAGAAGAGATCGGGCTGATAATCAGGCGTGAAATGAGCGACGGAATCTCATCCCTTTTGACCATAACCGAAGTTGAAATCTCGAAGGACCTCAGCTCGGCTAAAGTGTATGTGAGTTTCCTTAACGGCAAGGATGTGCGAAAAAGTATTAAGAGACTCCAGAAAGCAGGTGGTTTCATCAGGTCGCAATTGAACAAGGTGGTTCGCCTGAAGCGAATACCGAAATTGAACTTCGTCTTTGATGACACCATCGAGAGGGCTTTCGAACTCGAAGAGGTTTTTGAAAAAATTCATGAGAATGACCAACCAGGCGAAGATAATAGCTAAAAGATTGATGAGCGCAGATCGTGTTTTGCTTGTTACTCATGTTTTCCCCGACGGTGATAACATGGGTAGTTCATTGGCATTACACATGGCATTGAAGTCCATCGGCAAGGATGTTTATCTCTACCTCCATGGCGATGTTCCGCGCATTTACGGATGGCTGCCGGACAGCGGTGAGATTCGGGGAGAACTTCCCGCGAAAGATAATCCATCCTGGACCGTCGTCGCTCTCGATTGTGCCGATAACGGTCGGATGGGTGAACCGTTCGTCGAGTGGTATGACGACAGCTTGTCGCTCATCAATATCGATCATCACATAACGAATGTTAATTTCGGTGAAATCAACTGGGTTGAGCCGGATTATTCTTCAACAGGCGAGATGATCATCGAGATACTGGATGCCCTGGGTGTCGATTTGGACCAGGATTTAGCCACATGTATATACTGCGCGGTTCTCACTGATACCGGTCGATTCGGATATTCAAACACTAACCTGCGGTCGCTTTCGGTAGCAACGAGATGCGTTAAAGCCGGGGCGAATCCGCACCGTGTATACCATAAGATCTACTCGGCCAGGACGTTGGACGGATTGAAGCTGCTCAAGATGGCGCTGGGAACCATACGTTTCTTCGCGGGGGATACCGTGGTGGCGTTTCATATTGACCGGGAAATGTTCAATGCAACGGGAACGGACGTCTCCGATACAGAGAATTTCCTGGAAACGGTAACCCAGGTTGGGGAACTCAGGATGGTTGTCTTCTTCAAGGAAGTGGAACCCGGGATCATCAAGGCGAGCTTGCGCTGCCGCGCCCCGATAAACGCATATGAGATTGCCGCCAAATTCAACGGCGGCGGGCATCCGCGCGCTTCGGGGTTTTCTTTCAGTGGAACGATGGAAGATGTATATAAAAAGTTCCTTGCCGAAGCCGAGAAAGCTTTGGCTGCGGTGGGGGGATAGCGTTGCCGCGGGTAAGCGGTTTTTTGAACATTTACAAACGGTGCGGTCCGACATCATACGATTGTATTCGGACGTTGAAGCGGGTTTTCAGGAGTGCAGGCTCTGAACCACCAAGGATGGGGCATTTGGGCACACTCGACCCGTTGGCCGAGGGTGTACTGCCCGTAGCGATCGGTTCGGCGAGAAGGCTTATTCGGTTCTTCAAGACGGATAAGGTCTATATCGCGACAATCCGCCTTGGGTTGATGACCGATACGGACGACATCCAGGGCGAAACGGTGAGCACCACGGATGCCGGTTCTCTGACTCGTGATGAAATCGGCAATGCATTGAGTGGTTTCATCGGTGAGATCGAGCAGGTGCCCCCGAGATATTCCGCGGCGATGTCAGGTGGAGTCAGGGCTTACAAGCGTGCCCGCAAGGGCGATGATTTCGACCTGAAGCCAAGAGTGGTATTTGTCAGGGACGCCGTTATCGACGATTGGGATTCACCGGATCTCCTGCTGAGATTCATGGTGAGCCAGGGTACATACATTCGTTCAATTGCTCGCGACCTTGGCGAAGTTCTTGGCGTTGGAGGATGCTTAGCCGCACTTAAACGCGAATCGGATGGACCGTTCCACTCCGATAATGCGGTGGATGTGGCGGATTTGGAAAAAGAAGGAGTGCCGGGTATTGAAAAAAGGCTTCTGCCGCCGGATTTCATTCTTGACGGATGGGAGAGGGTTGAGTTGAACGATGAGCAACAAATTGCTTTTTCACAGGGGAAGATATTGAATGATATCGAGTTACCCCGGGAACAAGCTGAAGAATATTTTGCGGTATATGATACGGAAGGTTTTATCGGTGTGGGGGAAGTAGTAGATGATGGTGGATTGAAAGCATACAAGGTTATAAGAACGACTGATTAATGGAAGTAATTACCGACATATTGCAGTTTTCCAAGTCTCCGAATGGGTGCGCAATGACCATCGGGGTCTTTGACGGCGTGCATCGCGGGCATCGTGAGATAATCGGCAAGGCTATCCAGACCGCCGAGTCCGGTGGATATGAGACGGTTGTACTGAGCTTCAATCCCGGTCCGAGGGAATTCTTCAAGGGCACGGACGAGGATTTCTACCTGCTGACTCTCGATGAGTTCATATCCGAACTTGCGAAACTCGGAATTGACAGGCTGCTGCTCATTCCTTTTGACCGGGCATTGCGCGAAACCCGTGCCGGTGATTTTCTCAATGACATACTCCGCGACCGCCTCGATGCGCGCGTCCTTGTTGTAGGCCATGATTTCGCGTTCGGAGAGGGACGTGAGGGAAGCATTGAGTTTGTAAAAAAACACTCGGCTGATATCGGACTTGAGCTGGTGGTCGTGGATGAATTTTCCGTTGATGGGTCTCCCGCAAGGGCTACGACAATTCGGGAAATGATACGTGCTGGAAAAATAGAGCAAGCTAATGAATACCTTGGATATGAGTTTTACGTATCCGGGGAAGTGATACCAGGAAACGGTGTTGGGAAATCGATAGGATATCCCACGGCGAATATCACATGGCCGAAAAGCAAGGTCAAGCCGTTGCGTGGAGTTTACGCGGTTATGGCGGATTTCGATGGTCATGAGTATCCCGCGGTCGCGAATTTCGGCGTACGTCCGACTTTCAAGGATGTGACATCTTCCGAGCTTTTCGAGATTCACCTTATCGAACACGACCCGGGTGAACTGGAAGGCAAAAAGATAAAGAGCAGGTTCGTCGCATTCATAAGGGAAGAGAAAGAATTCCCTTCACGCGGTGAACTTGCCGCGCGGATTGCTGATGACAAGTTGAAAGCAAAAGAGATTCTACAAATAAAGGAAAAAGAAAGGAGGTGATGACTTGCCACTAACTAACGATCAGAAGGTTGAGATTATCAATCGTTTCGGGCGCGGCGAGAAAGATTCCGGTTCGCCCGAAGTACAGGTTGCCATGTTGACCGAGAGGATCAATGAGCTCAATGAGCATCTGAAGATCCACAAGAAGGATTTTCATTCCCGACAGGGGTTGTTCAAGATGGTCGGGCACAGGCGAAACCTGTTGGAGTACCTGAAGCGCGTTGATATCGAGCGCTACAGGCGGCTGATTAAGGATTTGAATTTAAGAAAGTAAGGAAGGTTAACGAATGGAATTAATTGCGAAGGAGTACGCTTACGAGATCTCCGGTAAGAAACTCAAATTAGCTGTAGGGCCCTTCGCCTTTCAAACCAACGCCAGTCTTATCGTTTCATACGGTGAGACGAGTGTGCTGGTGAATGTTGTTATGAGCAAGCGTCAGAGGGAAGGACTCGATTTCTTCCCGCTTGTTGTCAACATGGAAGAGAAGCTATACGCGGCGGGTAAGATTCCCGGTGGTTTTATCAAGCGGGAAGGGCGCCCGTCCGATCCGTCGATTATTTCTTCACGCATGATTGACCGGCCCATCAGGCCGTTGTTCAACCAGGAAATGCGCAACGAAGTGCAGATCACCATCATGGTCCTCAGCGCCGACCAGGAGAATCCACCTGACATGTTAGGCCTTGTTGGTGCTTCCGCCGCGTTGCACATCTCGGATATCCCGTTTGAAGGCCCCTTAGGAGGGGTCCGCGTCGGGTTCGTTGATGATCAGCTCGTGCTTAACCCCACGTTCAGCCAGTTGGAGAAAAGCCCGATTAGCATGGTGCTCGCTGGCAGGAAAGACTGTATCCAGCTTGTTGAATTTGAGGGAGACGAGATCAGCGCTGAGAAGGTTTACGAGGCCGCGGAGTTGGCGGTCAAGACCAACAACGGAATTTGCGATCTTATCGAACAGATGAGAAGCGAAATCGGCAAGGAGAAAGCGGAAACTATTATTCTTGACCCTCCTGATGAGGAGCTTGTTGAGAAGACTCGGCCCGCTGCCGAGAGCAAGCTTCCACGGGTTTACGAAGCCAACACCAAGAAGGAACGCGATGCGATCATGGATTCCATCGAGGAAGAGGTAATTGGCGAGATTCTTGGTGAGAAACCCGAAAATCAGGGTATTGAGGAAAAGATGGGGCGGGATGTCAGCGAGAAGAGCATCAAGAAGATCCTGTACGACCTCTACAAAAACTTCGTACGCAAGGGAGTCCTTGATAACGGCAAACGGATCGATGGTCGAACTCCCGATGACATCCGCGATATCTGGGGCATCGTCGGGCAGATCCCGAGGGTGCACGGCTCCGCTGTATTCACCAGGGGCGAGACCCAGGGATTGACTTTTGTCACACTCGGCGCGATAGGCGATCAGCAGAAGGTGGACGATATCCACGTCATCGAACGCAAACGCTACATGCACCAGTACAACGGCCTGCCGTTCTGTTACGGTGAAACCGGCTTCATTCGTGGTCCCGGGCGACGGGAGATCGGTCACGGCATGTTAGCCGAGAAGGCTCTTAAGCCGATGATGCCGACCGAAGAGGATTTCCCGTACACGATCCGTCTCGTCACCGAGATATTGTCGTCCAACGGCTCCACGTCGATGGCCGCCACTTGCGGTTCATCACTTGCCCTGATGGATGCCGGTGTTCCGATTGCACGCAGTGTATCCGGTATCGCCATGGGACTCATAATCGATGAAGACGGACGTTCCGTCATTCTCAAGGACATCATGGGTATTGAGGATTTCTTCGGCGACATGGACTTCAAGGTGGCCGGTACAACTGAGGGTATCACGGCGATCCAGCTCGATCTCAAGATCCGCGGTATGTCGCTTGAGCTGTTCAAGGAGGCACTCGCGCGAGCCGATGAAGGCCGTGCGTATATCCTCGATAAGATGAACGAAGTCATCGACAAGCCTCGCGAAGATCTTTCACCCTACGCCCCGCGTATATTCACGATGCTCATTCCTGTCGATCGTATCGGTGACGTCATCGGTCCCGGTGGCAAGACGATCCGTGGGATCATTGAGGAATGCGGAGTGGAGATCGATATCAACGACGATGGACGCGTGTTCATTACATCACACGACTCGGAAGGTGCCGCGTCAGCGCGCGCAAGGGTTGAAGAACTCACCCAGGAAATCGAAGTTGACAAGGTCTATACGGGCAAAGTTGTGAAGCTGATGAGCTTCGGAGCTTTCGTTGAAGTGATTCCCGGCAAGGACGGCCTGCTGCATGTCAGCCAGATAGGCGGCAAGCGGCGAATCAACAACGTGGAAGACGCCGTGCAGATCGGCGATATGCTCAAGATACTGGTCTATGAGATCGACGACCAGGGGCGCATCAACTTAACCCGTCGCGGAATCACCGACGATCCGTTTGAAACCATCCTGGAGGAACGAATGGACAAGGCTTACAGCGGTGGCGGCGGTGGTGGCTCGGACCGTTACGGCGGTGGGGGCGGACGTTCGAATCGCAGAGACAGCGGGGGCGGAGGACGAGATAATCGACGCTAACAGCTCGAATAGCACTTTGGTTGAAAGATTCACTCTCCCGAACGGGTTGAGGGTTGTCACTGAGGACATCCCCTGGGTCGAATCGGTCACCATGGGATTCTTCGTCCTCGTCGGCTCATCCTACGAATCGCGCAAGTTGAACGGCATAAGCCACGTTCTTGAACACATCCTGTTCAAGGGCACCAAGCGACGCTCGGCGCGTGATATCGTACTCGACATCGAATCCCTCGGTGGCGTTATCAATGCGGGCACCGGGAAGGAACTCACCAATTTCTACTCCCGCATCTACCACAAGCACTTGCCCGAAGCACTGGATGTGCTAATCGACCTCTTGTTCCACTCAACATTCCCGGCACCCGAAATCAAACGCGAAAAGCGGGTTATCCTCGAGGAAATCAAGATGGGCGAGGATAACCCCGACGAGTTCCTGATAGATCGATTCTATCGCAACATTTATGGCAATACCGCTTTGGGACGCCGGATCATCGGCACGAAGCAGAATGTCTCATCATTCACTCGCGATGACATCATTGCATTTCACCAAAAGCACTATGTTCCGTCCAACATGGTCCTGAGTGTATCCGGCAGACTCGACGGAAAGAGCCTCAGGAAGCTGCTGGAGGAGATCTTCAAAAAAACACGGCTCTGGAAGCAGGCGAAGCCGCGGAAACGCGGACTGAAGATCAAGCCGAATTATCACCCGGCGCGGTTCATGCTGCGCAAGGATGTTGAGCAGACCACCCTGGTTCTCGGGTTCCCATCCGTTTCACTCCATAACCCGGACCGCTATCCCTTTGCCATAATGGATGCATACCTGTCCGGCGGCATGTCGAGCAGGCTTTTCCAGGAAGTGAGAGAGAAGAGGGGACTTGTCTATTCCATCGATTCCACCCAGACCCCGATGTCCCCGTGCGGGCTCTACACCATCGATGCGGGTATGACCCTGGAGAACGCTCCGAAGGTTGCGCGTATCGTCGGGAAGGAACTTAAACGTATCGCGGCAAAAGGCATCCCCGCCAAAAGTCTGAAAAACGCCCGCGAGTATATCAAGGGTGTTATGCTCCTCGGCCTTGAGAGTTCGGTCGCGAGGATGAGCCGCAATGGCCTGGGCGAATTATTTCATCAACGCTATATCCCGGTCTCAGAGCTTGTCGCCCTGCTCGACAAAGTGAAGCGCGATGACATCCAGGCGTTGGCGAAGAAGATTTTCAGGGATGACAGGTTGGCGATCGGAATTCTGACTTCCGAGAATGCCAACGTGAATGAAGGTGAATTCCTGCGGCATGTAACACGGGAATTCATGCAAGCTTGAGTTTTAGAAAATAACGGAGATCTTGTAACGAGCCATCTATGGATGGCTTATTTTTTTATCCACTTGCAATAATATCCCTTCAAGTTGTTTCGGGACACCCTTGTCCTGAAAGCCTGCCGTAAATTCATGGCTGGTATCGGGACAAGGGTGTCCCGATACAACGAATCATCTTGTAGCACTCGGTAAATATTGAATTCTGAGACAGCCATGTTCTTGAGGGTGTCCAAAACTATACCATTCATGGGATCGCGGGCACCCTTGCCCGCCTACATATATAAATCCCTATCAATCATGCGGGC
>CBDVBS010000155.1:0-8265 GCA_965372275.1 uncultured bacterium
GATCCCCTTGCCTTTGTAGATGAAATCATATGCATCCCATTCGACGCGAGGTTTATCTGTGACATCAAGAGCACATCCAACTATGAATTCGGCAAAGACACCACGAGTGGCATTGCTGAGGATTTCTGAAAATGCCCAGGACCAGAAGTCACCGAGTGTTTTCCCCTTCATACCTTTGATCTTCTCAATTGGAGATAATATTTCTGACATAGATTACTCCCTTTCTATAAAAGACACGGGTAAACTCGAAGACTCGTTTATCCGTGGCACCAAGAGGGTTGACATTGCTGTAAGAGCACGCCCATTCTCGAAGACTCGAAGTGGGCGTGGCACCCGGATGGGAGTACTTGGATGGTGGTACCTGGATGGTAGTACCCGGATGGTGGTAACCGGATATGTGGCCGGTGAGGTTCATAGACATATTATCATTATATAGAATTTGTCTTGCTTTTTGGCCTGTGATAGATTGTCGCTATGAAAAAACTATTCCTGATATTGATAACAACCCTCTTGCTGATCAGTACGCCGGTATTTGCGGCTGAAATGGGACTCGGCAGTCCGATCCTTCCACATCGTATATATGATATGAGCACTGGGGAGATAATCGACTTCGAGAAATTGCTGGAGGTGTGTTCCATCAGCGATGTCGTCACCCTCGGTGAACACCATGGCGACCCGGCGACACATCGCATCGAGTTGGCGATACTTCGAGGACTCAACCGCCACAAGGATGGGGAAGTGATCCTGTCCATGGAGATGTTCGAGCGGGATGTGCAGGATGTTGTGGACAAGTACATCGCGGATGAAATAGATGATGATGAATTCCTCGACAACGCCCGTCCCCCCTCATCCTACAAACGCGACTATAGAAGGCTCATCAAGTATTGCCGACGTTTCGACATCCCCGTTGTCGCCGCTAACCTGCCCAGGCCCATGGCATCAAAAATCGCTGGGAACGGTTATGACGGCGCGTTTGCATTATTCTCCGATGATGAAAAACAATATCTGCCTGGGTCATACACATTCTCCGATGGTCCATACCGCGAAAAACTTGAAGCAACCTTCCGCATGATGGGTGGACATGGGATGGCTATGGAAATGACCGACGAGATTCTATACAAATATTACCAGGCCCAGGCATTAAAAGACGACGCAATGGCGGAATCGGTTGCAACCGCGTCATCGGAAAACCCCGGTGGCACGGTCTATCAAATTGTGGGTTCATTTCATGTTGAGGATTACTTAGGACTCTACGAAAAAATAGTCAACAGGATGCCGTCAGCAGAGGTCATTTCGATCCTCGTTTTCCAGGTTGATGATCTTTCAATCGATCTTAGCGAGATACCACATGCACTCGGGGATAACATCCCCGGATGCGATTATGCCATCCTCGTTTTGGAGTATTCACATAAATACCTGCGATAGGCGTTTGGTTACCACAACTGGTAAATCCTCAAATCCGCTTCGTGTGACCACATCGGTCGTGTAGCTATACACGGGATTCATTCCACTAAGAAAAACCCCTTGACACCATTATTCGATACTGCTATTATCGCTAAGAGTTATTATTAGCGGTAAGATATATGGCGGACGAACAACAATATCGAATGACCAAGCAGCGGGCGATCATCCTTGATTATCTCAGGAAAACAGGGGATCACCCGACAGCGGACCAGGTTTATGACGAAGTGAAAAACCGTATGCCGCGTATCAGTCTTGGCACCATTTACAGGAACCTTGAATTCCTTTGCAGCCAGGGGCTGGTCAACACAGTGGAAACCGGTGGCCCCCAGAGACGTTATGAATGCATGGGTGAAATGCATTACCATGTGCGATGCATTGATTGCGGATATGTTGAAGACCTGGAGTTCGCACTGGAACTTTCGATTGAAGACATGATCAGTAAAGACTGCGATTTTGAAATCACCGGGCACCGTCTCGAATTTATCGGTTATTGCCCTAAGTGCGGGAAACATCAGGATGGCAAAAGCAAGTAAGAATTTAAATACACGTAAAGAGATACATGGCGTTACACCGGGATCAAATCTCGACAAAGATATTCTTGATGCGCTGTATGTCACTTATAACAAGCGGGAGTATGTTCACCCCGACCCGTTGGAGTTTCTCTATCTTTATAATGACCCTGCCGACAGGGAAATTGTCGGGCTTGTGGCGTCGTCGCTTGCTTACGGAAATGTGAAACAGATACTGAGAAGCGTATCCAACACCCTCGACAGAATGGGACCGTCCCCATCGGGATTCCTCGATACGACATCCGAGGGAAAAATCAGGAGTGCGTTCAAGGGATTCAAGCATCGGTTCACAACCGGGGATGATATGACCGACCTGCTCCTCGGTGTTAAATCAGTAATAATCAAATATGGTTCATTGCAGCAGTGCTTTATATCAGGATATTCGAAGGCAGATGAGACAATCCTCCCCGCTCTCCAAAAATTCGTCAACGAATTGAAATCGGCATCAAACGGTGAGCCGTGCTATCTCCTCCCCTGCCCCACAATGGGGAGCGCCTGCAAGCGGCTTAACCTGTACTTGAGATGGATGGTCAGGCGGGATGACGTGGATTGCGGCGGGTGGTACAATGTGCCCGCCTCGGGGCTGATTATTCCGCTCGACAGGCATATGTACAATATCGGCCTTGCTCTCGGGTTGACAAGAAGAAAGCAGCCTGACTTGCGTACGGCACTTGAAATCACGCAGGCTTTCAGGGAAATTGCACCGGAAGACCCGGTCAAATATGATTTCGCATTGACAAGGTTGGGGATTCGCGACGATACGGACATGGATTCGTTCCTGACTGAATGTGGTGTAGAAAAGGAGACTGCAGTTGACTGAGTGGATTGGGAAATTCCTGCATGAGTTCTGGCATGTACTGAGTGCGATGTCGCCATATTTGTTGTTTGGCTTTCTCGTGGCGGGTATCTTATCCGTATATATTTCCCAACGTTTCGTGGAAAGGCATTTAGGCGGCAAAGGGTTCTGGCCGGTACTGAAAGCATCGCTGTTCGGTATCCCGCTTCCCCTGTGTTCATGTGGAGTAATCCCGGTATCGGCATCGTTGCGAAAACAGGGTGCCGGCAAGGGAGCGGTGACATCGTTCCTGATATCCACACCACAGACGGGTGTTGACAGCATATTGGTTACGTTGAGCCTGCTGGGACCTGTATATGCAATATTCAGGCCCGTGGCTTCATTCATTAAAGGCGTCATAGGTGGTATGGCGGTGTCGATCTTCGACCCGGAAGATAAACCCGCCAATGCTACATCCGATGAATGCACCGATTCATGCTGCTCTTCAAATTCCCAGGAGACCGGAAATGTGCTCGGCAGGATACTCAGATATGCATTTATTACTTTGCCGAAGGATCTGGGTAAAGGCCTGCTTATCGGTTTATTGGTTGCCGGGTTGATCACCGTTGTATTCCAACCACATCAATTCGAAGCCATCCTCGGCGGCGGGATACTCCCGATGCTGGTAATGATGTTAATCGGAATCCCGGTGTATGTATGCGCCACCGCATCCGTTCCGATTGCGGCCGCACTTATTGTCGCGGGCGTATCCCCGGGTGCCGCGCTTGTATTCCTTTTGACCGGCCCTGCAACCAACGCCGCTACAATCGGAACGATCTGGCAGGTGATGGGGAAACGCACCACGGTGATCTATCTCGTAAGCGTTGCCGTGACAGCCCTGCTATCCGGCTTATTGCTGGATTACATATTCAGGATGCCGGGGATCGAAGTCAAGGAATGGATGCCGCAAATGCTTCCAGCCTGGTTCGAGAGTGCATGCGCGGTGGCCCTGCTGTTGGTCCTGGGATATGCATTATTCAAACCTTCCGCGAAAGGAGAGGTTGTCGTGGATGGAGAAGAAATCACCAATACGAGAAAACTAAAAATCGCGGGGATGGATTGCGGTCACTGTGTCCAAAGCATTACGAAAGCACTGTTGGCTCTTCCTGGAGTCGGCTCGGTGCAGGTTGACCTGAAATCCAGTGTTGCCACAATCGGCGGCACGGAATTCAATGGTCCTTCAATATGCAACGCGGTGGAGGAAGCCGGGTTCAAGGTTGAATGTGATGACCACGAAGGCGAAAGCTGTTTGTGTGACGAATAGCATTTTTATTAAATAGGAATAATTCAGGAGGAGAATATGGAACTCAAAGGATCGAAAACAGAGAAGAATTTGTTGACCGCATTCGCGGGAGAGTCGCAGGCGAGAAATCGCTATACATTCTTCGCGAGCAAGGCTAAGAAAGAGGGTTATGTACAGATTCAGAAAGTGTTTGAGGAGACCGCCGCACAGGAGAAGGAACACGCCGAGCGGTTGTTTAAACAGCTCAAGGGGGGAGATGTCGAAGTCCAGGCCGCGTTCCCGGCGGGGGTGATCGGAACAACAGCCGAGAACCTCAAGGCTTCTGCCGGTGGAGAGAACCACGAGTGGACAGAAATGTATCCCGACTTCGCCAAAATCGCCAATGATGAGGGTTTCGGGGAAATCGCCAAAATGTTTGAATCGATTGCTATTGCTGAGAAGCAGCACGAAAAACGTTACTTGGGGCTTTTAGCCAACATCGAAAATGGTACTGTCTTCAAGAAGGACAAACCTGTTGCGTGGTTCTGTATTAACTGCGGTTATGTACACGAAGGCCCTGACGCACCAATGGAATGCCCGGCGTGCGCGCATCCGCAGTCGTATTATGAACTTCTTTGTGAGAATTGGTAAGGATGTGTTTTGAAGACACTGACAAGCTTCGAGACATCTGTTGGGATTGGAAGTTTATATTAACGCTTGTCAGTGGCACCCGGAGTTTGCTTAACTCAATGGAAGCTTTGCGCGCATGATGAAATCTGAAGAAAGGCGGAATTCGAAAAATGGCTGAGAAAAAAAAGGCTTCGTGTGTCGAGGCATCGACCGGACTGATTTCAGCAGATGATGAAAAGGCCGAAGCTGATGCACCGTCACAAGGAAAACCCAGGGAGGAGAAAAGAATGCAGGCAAGTGTAGGAAAAGAAGCGCCCGATTTTGAACTTACCGCTTACCACGAGGGTGGATTCAAAAATGTGAGGCTTTCAGAATTCCGGGATAAATGGGTGTTGCTTTGCTTCTACCCCGGCGACTTCACATTCGTGTGACCGACGGAGCTTTCGGCGGTCGCCGCAAGAAATAAGGAATTAGAGAAGTTGGGAGTGCAGGCATTATCGGTAAGCGTGGACAGCAGGTTCGTGCACAAGATGTGGCAGGAGCATGAGTTGAGCAAGATGGTGGACGGTGGAGTACCGTTCCCGATGCTGTCTGATTCCGGTGGACGTGTCGGTACTGCGTACGGCGTTTACGACCCGGTTGCGGGCGTGAATATCCGGGGACGCTTCATCATCGATCCCGACGGCGTCATCCAGGGGATGGAAGTGCTCACACCGGCGGTAGGACGCAACATCGATGAAACCATCCGCCAGGTAAAAGCATTCCAGCATGTGCGCGAAACCGGAGAAGCAACACCGGCGGAATGGACTCCGGGCAAACCGACATTGAAACCCGGACCGGATCTGGTTGGCAAGGTCTGGGAAGTCTGGAAACCATAATACTATCCAGAAATAATTCAGGAGGAGGATAAAATGACGAAGGTATTGGAAATTTACAAATGTGAAATCTGCGGCAATATCGTGGAGATGCTTCACGAAGGCATGGGTGAACTCATCTGCTGCGGACAGCCTATGAAGAAGTACGACGAGAACACCATCGATGCCGCCACCGAGAAGCATGTGCCGGTCATCGAGAAGACCGACCATGGCTTCAAGGTAAAGGTCGGCGAAGTCGCACACCCGATGGCTGATGATCATTACATCGAGTGGATCGAGGTAATCGCCGACGGCAAGGCATACCGCGAGTTCCTCAAACCCGGCGGTGCTCCCGAAGCCGTATTTTGCATCGAGGCCGAGGAAATCACTGCCCGTGAGTATTGCAATAAACACGGACTATGGAAATCATAAACCGCTGGAGTAGCGCACCCTTAAGGGTGCGGTACCCGGTATTGCAACAAGCATGGACTCTGGAAATCATAAACCGCGTAGGTGCCGCACACTTCAGGATACTGCAGTGTAAATGTAACCCACGAATCCCATTTCGTGGGCTGTAAGGTATTTCATGATGCGGGTGCAGGGAAAGCATAACCAGATATAAGGAAGGTGTACGAAATGAAACGATGGAGATGCAGCGTATGCGGTTATATCCATGAAGGTGACACCCCGCCCGATGAGTGCCCGAACTGTCATGCGCCGAAGGAAAAATTCGCGGAGATCACCGACGACTTCGAGATGATACATATGCATCATGGATTGAAACTGTCGTACGGTGATGCGGTCGAAGTGAATCCGTTCTATGGTAATTACAAGTCACTTCAGCCTTTTGTCTATAACCTGCCAGTGGGTCAGAAGGTCGGCCTGCACAAACACCCAACGACTGATGAATTGTTCTTCATCCTTAAGGGTAAGTTTAAATTTAAGGTCGGTGATAAGGAATTCGTTGCCACGGCTGGAGATGTTGTACAGGGTAAAATGAACATACCCCATTCGTTCGAAAATATCGGTGATGAGCCCGCGGCATTTCTTTCGATAAAAGGGCCGAAACCTGTTGACCTTGAAAAGTTGGAGTAGTAAATAAAAATCTACCAGGAGGGATTTAATATGAGTATCAGTTTCAACGCCAAGGATATTTTTGAAATCGCAAAACGGATTGAGCGGAACGGTGCGGCGTTCTACCGCAAAGCGGCTGAATGCGCGACAGACCCCGATGTCAAGCAGATGCTTCTGAACCTTGCTGCGATGGAAGACAATCACTTTGATTCATTTGATGAGATTGAGAAGGCTCTATCTCCCGATGAATCAAGGCCCACAGCATTTGATCCCGATGATATGAGTATACGCTACCTCGAAGCGATCGCAGACGGTAAAGTATTCGATTTGAAAGTCAAACCGGCGGACATGCTGAAAGGTGACGAACCACTTGAATCGATTATCAATACAGCAATCGGCTTGGAAAAGGATTCAATCGTCTTCTATCTTGGAATAAGGAAATTGGTTCCCAAAGCCATGGGCATAGACAAAATCGATGACATCATCCGTGAAGAGATGAGCCATGTCGCCATCCTTTCCGGATGGTTGAAATCTTAGGCGTGGACGATATGTAAGAACTTCTTAATATTGAAATGCCGGAAATATTTGGTATTGTAACAAAAGCTAAAATTCAATTGCATCAAGGAGATAACAGAATGAAAAAAGAACAGTTTAAAGAAATTATCAACTTCGCTGTTGAGCGTGAAAATGAAGCAGAACGATTCAACTTGGATACCGCCGAGAAAGCCAAGTCGCCCCACAACAAGGAACTCCTCCTGGAAATGGCTAAAGAAGAAGAAAAGCATGCGAAATTCCTTATCGGCATAAAACTGGAAGAACTCGGTGACAGCCACATTGAACCGATACCTGATCTGAAAATATCCGATTACTTAGTGGAGATGGAATACAAACCGGATATGGACTTTCAGAATATCATGATCATAGCGATGAAACGCGAAGAGAGTGCGATCAAGCTATATGAGGACTTAGGCTCTACATGCACCGACCCCAATGTCTGTAAGCTTTTCAATATGATGGCTGAAGAAGAAAGAAAGCATAAACTCAGATTGGAAAAAGAATACGAGGAGCACGTCCTGCAGGATAACTGATTTTGACAACTTCAACGGGCATTATTTCTCAGTAAGTGCGGAGGAACATTTGAAAAAATATATCTGTAATGTTTGCGGTTATGTTTACGACCCCGAGGTAGGGGATCCGGATAATGATATTCCTGCCGGGACCGCATTTGAAAAGCTTCCAGAAAGTTGGGTCTGCCCCATTTGCGGCGTGGGTAAAGATGAATTCTCCCCCCAGGAATAACAGATGGGAGAATCACCATTCAGGCGCACAACCAGACGTGTGCCACACCCTTCACGCAGGTGTTGCATAACCTACAAGCGATATGTAGCACAATCCGTCCGACACTATAAAATAACCTGGGGTGGATGGCACGGTCTGCCCGACGCCTTGGGAGGGCTGACCGTGGTCTTCATATTTTTACGGTGTGCCCTATCCGATTGATCTTACCACCCTCAGCACTTGAAGACTCGTGCAGACCGTGCCACCCCTCTATCAGTATTTTCAGACCAATTCTCCTTAAGAAAGACTAATTGAATCGGGTGCCGCACACTTCAGTGT
>CBDVBS010000156.1:0-8241 GCA_965372275.1 uncultured bacterium
GTGAATGGTCCGACTGGATTGAAGTGTGCTTCGAGTTCAATTTCATTATCAAATCGAGGGGGATATTCAGGGCATACCTCATCGGGACGAAACCACACTTCGAACTCTATTTCACGCCGATCGATTTTCATCCACTGGATCCGATTATCCCGATAAGCTATCCCGACTGGTTCAGCGAACATCTCGCGGATGAATACGGCTTCTGGAAGACACAGGGCTGGGGTTATGAAACATGGGGTATGAACGAGGAGATCCTGACCGAAGATAATTTCTGGGATGATGTCTGCTCCGTCATCGACTGGGAGTCCAAGGCCGCGTACGGGGAACTCGCGAAGGATGACTGGAACCTGTTCTTCTTCGTTTTTCAGAATACCGACCGCGTGCAGCATATGGCGTGGCATTTCCTCGATGGCGAGGAGAATCACCCGGCATACGATGCAGAGAAGGCAGCCATATACCACGACATGATATACAACAGCTATAAGCAGGCGGATGATATCGTCGGCGAAGTGATGAAGATCATTGATGACAAGACCCTGCTTATCGTCAATTCCGACCACGGTTTCCACGGCTTCCGGCGTGCGGTGAATTTGAATACATGGCTTGTGAATAACGGTTATATGAAGCTCATCGGCCAGCATGAGGATAGAAATCTTGAGGACCTCTTCGGCAAGGGAGAATTCTGGCAGAATGTTGACTGGTCCCGAACCCAGGCATATGCCCTCGGTCTTGGACAGGTTTACCTGAACATCGACGGGCGCGAATCACAGGGAATCGTCGCGGAAGGTACCGAGAAGCAGAGATTGATTACCTCTCTGAGGGATGGTCTTCTCAATCTTAGAGACCCCGATTATGGCGATCCCGATACACCGGTTATTCTCGGCGTTTATGAAGGTGACAAGATATACAGCGGCCCGAAGAAAACGATGGATCTTAAACCGGACATAGTTGTCGGTTTCAATGACGGCTACCGAACATCGTGGCAGACGGCCCTCGGCGGGATGCCCAAGGAAGTCTTCCAGGACAACAACCGCAAATGGTCCGGCGATCATTGCTCGTTCGATCCGCATATCACCCTCGGTGTGGCATTCACATCGCAGGAAATAAAGAAGGATTTACCGGAAATCATAGATATAGCCCCCAGCGCACTCAACCATCTCGGCATCAAACCGGATGACGAAATGGATGGGGAAATTGTGATTTAGGCGGGAGTGAAATAACTTGCATTTAGTGTAATATGGGTACCGCACATTTCACCCTAACGTTGCATAAATAAAGTTTGATGGGTGGCACGGTCTGCCCGAGGCCTTGTGAGAGCTGACCGTGGTCTTCATTAATAATATAGGCATACTATCCCATTTACGTTCCCACGGTCAGACTCGAAGACTCGTCAGACCGTGCCACCCGGACATCAATATTTGAAGTGTTTTGATGTTTCGGTACACCCTGTCCCGAAAACAACCCGGCAAATCATAGGTTTCGGCACAGGGCGTACCGAAACATCTGAGAAGTGTCTTTGGTTTCATTTAGTGAAGATATTGAAGCGACCGGAGGTTTTCGCGGTCGATGGCGCCTGTAATATTCTGCGGCGGGTCTTCATCAGAATCAAACCAGGTCTGCACAAGCGCGGTAAGATCGATCGTAACCGGCGATGAGGGATCATAGATATTGACAAGCTCATTCTCATCCACGGCAAGATTGTACATACGGTAAACCGGTTCGGGTGCGACAGTCCATGGACTGTAGATGAGCTTGAAACCATCCTTCGTTACCGAATAGGTCTTACTGTATGCCTCGATGGACCCACTTCGCACACCATCCGATTCGCAGAAGATGTATGGATAAATGGTCCCATTGGTGTTTTCAATACTGCTGATCAATCCATTCAGGTTGCTACCATCGAGATCATCCTGAATCCTGATATCGAGAGTATCGCATATGGTCGGGAACAAATCCGTAGTTGAACAGAGGGCATCAACCCGCTGCCCATCAGCGTTACCGAATGGCTTGATTATCAGCGGAACGTGTATGCAAGACTGATAAACACGGTAGCGATGGTCGAATAGATAATCGTGCCCGAAACTCTCTCCATGATCGGCGGTGAGAATTATCATCGTGTTATCCCAGAGATCGAGTTCCTTCAGTCGATCGAACATACGCCCCAATTGAGCATCAATGTAGGTGACCTCGGCGTCATAACGAGCCTTGAAATATTCGATATCTTCCGCACCCAGCGCGTCAATATTCGACCAGGGATCATCGGCTACTTCAGGTTCCGATTTCAATATTCCCCGGTAGTCAGGGGCATACATATCTGAATATGGTTCCGGCGCGGCATATTCCCAATGGGGATCGAACAGATGCAGGAAGCAGAAGAAGTTATTTCCTTCCATATTTTCAAGCCATTCAATCGCATTATCAACGGTCTCATCCGCCCTGCGTTCGACCGGATTTGCCGGTGGTGGTTTACCCGCGAAAATCCTGTTCAGGATATTTCCGGCAATCAAATACTTTACCTCGGGCGGGAATATCATACTCTCACCTTCAGTAATCCAGGAGTCATCATAGTAATGAAATCCCTTGCCCAAACCGCAATTCTCACCCTTTAACATTGCCATCGAAACAAACCCGCCACATGTGTATCCGTGTTCCGAAAGTATCCCAGGGAGTGTTACAAATGATTCATCAAGTTTCCCTTCCTGCCTGCGTACACCGTGATTTCTCGGAATCAACCCGGTAAGCATCGAGATATGAGATGGAACAGTGAGTGGCATCGGTACAATACAATTATCGAACACGATGCCTTCATTGGCTAATGTATCGATGTTCGGCGTTTTCACATATTCATTGCCGGTGCACCCGAGGGCATCATAGCGAAGGGTGTCTATGCTTATAAGCACGATATTCCGATTCGTATGACTTCGAAATGGATTGATATTACGGATATCACTATTCTGAGATGGCCTTGCAAAGAGCAGGATTGGAATGATCAGTATGAAGATGATGAAAGGAATAACATAATTAATATAGCGTTTGGAAAGAACGGCAAAAACCTTTCGCAGCATGAAACCTGCTATCAGCGCTGCCAGGCCGGTACTGACGACATATAGAATGTTGAAAATTGTCATCGGGAATGTGTCGCCCGAACTTATTCCCTCAGTCAGGAGAATAAATCTGAGAGAATATTGAGCGTACATAAATAATCCGACAGCGACAACAAGCACGAATTGAATGCCCAGAACAGGCGCCCAGTTCGATGGTTTATATAGCCGGACGATGAGTTTGAATGCAAACATGCCAAGCAATGCTGAGCCCGCTGCAATTCCCCCGACATATAGAGGCCACAGGTGGTTGGATGGATCGTATCGCAGCCTGCCCGATGTAAAATATGTAAATCCGATAACAGCGACGACGAGGAAGATGAATATTCCTGCAACAAGAGCCGCGTGATGCGTGGTTGATTGCCTTTTCCTGAAGTCCAGTATGGATGTGATTAGGGAGATGACTGATGTTACAAAACATGCCGCAAGCAGGGATGTAAGGAATCCGTATGAAACGAGCAATGAAACATCGCTGATGTTTTCGAACAGATTAAGTGAATCGTGAACAACACGCAATCCGTCAGCCAATGCAAGCCAGAAGCCGATCACGGCCCCGATAACAACTGACGCAGCGAGATTTTCACCGCATTTTTTCATGCCGGTTAAATCCTCAGCTCACAACGCTGCCGGGACGCGCGTCGCCGTCGAGGATCACGAGCGGGAAACCGCCATCTTCGGCGTGCGCGGCGAGGAGCATACCCTTGCTCTCAATACCGCGAAGCTTCTTGGGCTCGAGATTCGCCATAACAATGATGGTCTTGCCCACAAGTTGCTCAGGCGCGTAAACCTCGGCAACACCGGCAACAATCGTACGCTTCTCGAATCCCACATCGATTTCCATCTTAAGCAGCTTGTCGGTTTTCGGAACACGTTCCGCCGACAGCACCTTCGCGGCACGGAGGTCCATCTTCATGAAAGCATCAAATGTAACCGCCGGTTTCTCCGGTTCAACAGGTTTTGCATCCACGGTTTTTTCCTCCACGAATATCTTATCCCATTTATCGCTGAACTCTTCCATGTCAATTCTCGGCACAACAGGTCCCGCCTTGGCGGTTTTATGCCCGGACTCAAGCAAACCTGAGGCTCCGCCATCCTCGTAAGGAATATCCTCAAGCTTCGATTCATAACCCAACTGCTTCCACATCTCGCCGGTGATCTGAGGCATGAACGGATGCGTCAAAATCGCAATGGCGCGAATCGTATCGAGTAATTCATAAAGGAACTGATTCAATTTCGTTTTGTCGGAATCCTTCGCAAGATCCCAGGGTTTTGAATCTTCAATGAATTTATTTGCCTTGTTGATGAGGATCCAGATCGCTTCGAGTGATTCCTTGAAGCGAAGTTCCGGCATATCGTTCACGACGGCATTGTAAGCATCGCTGATCCACGATGAGATTTCATCACTAACGCCGTCTGCTTCAGGAACCACGCCGTCAGAATATTTCTCAAGCATTGATAGCGAACGGTGCAGCAGGTTGCCGATGTCATTGGCAAGGTCAGAATTGATGCGACCTACCATTGCTTCAGCCGAAATGTTCCCATCCTGACCGAAACTGACCTCGCGCAGGATGAAGTACCGCATCATATCGGGCGTAAAAATATCGAGCAGCGGCAGGGGGTCGAGAATATTCCCTTTTGACTTGCTCATCTTCTCTCCACCCTGGATAAGGAACCCGTGAGCGAATGAACCGAGTGATATCTCGTCATCCTCGAATCCGGCGGCTTTCTGCATGGCGGGCCATATCACAGTGTGATGCCACAGGATATCCTTGCCGATCAGGTGCAGCATATTCGGCCACACCTTTTTGAAATATTCCTTATCGGTGCCGTACTTCGCCGCCGTCATATATCCGATAAGGGCATCGAACCAGACATAGCAGACATGTCCCTTCTCGAGGAAATCGAGCGGTACGCCCCACGGCATACGCGAACGACTGACCGAGAGGTCTCGCAGCCCATCCGCATGCTTCAGCCGCGACAGGATCTCCTTCCGGCGCGATGCGGGCCTGATTGCATGGGGGTTTCCTTCAATACGCTTTATAAGCCAATCACTGAATGCACTAAGCTTGAAAAAGTAACTGTCCTCGGCCATCAACTTCGTAGGACGCCCGCATTCGGGGCAGTTGCCATCCTCGAGCTGACCGTCGGTCCAGAATGTCTCACACGGAACACAATAAGGGCCTTCATACTGTCCCTTGTAGATATACCCGTTGTCGTGCACGCGCTTGAAGAAGTCCTGCACATCCTTGTAATGCTGCTCCTCGGTGGTGCGCACGAATCTGTCATACGAAATGCCGTATTTCTCCCATAACTCTTCGGTGTATTCAACGATTCCGTCCGCCCACTCGATGGGTTTGGTGCCCTGCTTCTCCGCGGCTTCGAGGACTTTCTGCCCGTGCTCGTCGGAGCCGGTTATTGAGAAGACGTCCATTTGCATCATGCGATGCCACCGCACCAAAGTGTCGGTTACGAGGGTAGTGTAGAGATGCCCCATGTGGGGCTTTGCATTCACGTAATAAAGCGGTGTCGTGAATCCCACAAGTTTCCTGTCAGTCATTTTTATTTTCCTCCGCATCGCATGTATTGTATCCAATATTCATAACCTGGCAATGTAGCCCGGCATTCTGATGCCGGGAAATATATTAACTCTACCCAACAGCCGGCTGCAATGAAACAGCTTCCTCAAGTATATGAATCACTTCTTCCGCATTATCGGTCGAATTGATCCTGATACGAAGCGCCGTTGCGCCACGTATGCCGTGTATATACTTACCAAGGAATTTCCGCATCTCCTTATTGCCACGGTCGGGGCCATGCTTCTCAATCACTCGCCGATAATGATATAACCCGGCATTTAGAAGTGTCCTTCCGATACGCGGCGGGGGGATCACATCATCCTGAATATATTCCCGGCAATCGGTAACAACAAACGGATTGCCGATTATCGCGCGCCCAATCATAACACCATCGACCCCGGTTCGGTCGAACATATCCCGGCACGATATGTAATCGGTGACATCCCCATTGCCGATGATCGGTATCGATGCGGCGGCCTTATACTCCGCAATGAATTCCCAGTCAGCGTTCCCACTGAACCCCTGCCTGAAAGTACGTCCGTGGATCGTCGCATGGCTGTATCCGAGGCCCTCTACTATCTTCAAAATCTCAAGGCTGGACGTCCTGTCGGAGATGCCGTAACCGATACGCGTTTTCACACTCAGTGGAAGATCAACGGATTTCCCCAGTGCTTCCAGACATTCACGGGCACGAGGTATGTCATTCAAGAGAATTGCTCCGCCGCCTGATCGCGCGATCTTCTTGACCGAGCAGCCAAGGTTGAAATCGATTCCGACTGCACCTATATCCGCGACAACCTTGGCCGCCTGTTCGATGGTTTCAGCAAAACCGCCGAATAATTGTACAATCAAATCTCCCTCAGCTTCGATATCCGACAGTATCTTGCGCGTCTCAGGTTTGTTCGCTAACGCGGCGTGAGCGCTCAGCAGCGGGTAGGTGAGGTAGGCCGCGCCCTGCTCACGGAGGATACCACGGTAGATCGCATCGGTGTAACCTGCCATCGGGGCCGGTATGACGGGCTTCAGGCCACGCCGTAATGCATCGCCAAGGGCAGTGGGTAATGAAACTGTTTTTTGTGGCTTATCTTCCATTTATTTAATCATGCCGGCTGGAAGCCAGCGCTCCAGTAGGAGATGTAACCCGAGTATATGTAACCCACGAATCCCATTTCGTGGGTTACATTGAAAAGCCGAGAAACAGGGACGGGCCTTTAGAAATGAAGAACGTTACTTCCGAACAGCGCATCAAACCTGTGTCCCAACGCCTACTCTACTGAGGCCTGTCCCGTATTACTAACAAAAAAAAGGATGGAACTGAGTCCATCCCGCCGGTTACGTCAAAAGTCCATATGTTACCCCGGCGGGGAACTATCGCTGTGCATCATCTCCATTTCCATATTATTCGCTTGGTTCATCGTATATAACATCAGCAAACCTTTCAATGTCAGGTCGTTGTCTATTATATCAATTGTTTTCGAATAAGGCGCGATAAATTCTATCATCCCGCCGGTCGCTATAACTTGAGCGTCAACACCAAGCTCTTCGCGGAATCTCCCGACGAGTCCGTCAACCATCCCGGCATAACCGTAAACGGCACCGCTGATCATACTTCCCTCGGTGCTTCTGCCGATTGCCGGTCCGGGTTCCGTAAGTCCGATCCCCGGAAGCCTTGCGGCTTTTTCCGCAAGAGCGTCATAGGCAGTCTTGATCCCGGGGAATATGGCTCCGCCCAGGTAACGATTGCTATCATCCAACGCGCAGCATGTGACCGCGGTGCCGAAGTCGATGATGATGCACGGGGTTCCATACAACCTTTCCGCCGCAACCGCGTTGACAACCCTGTCGGCCCCAACCTGGCGGGGGTCGTCATAACCGATGGACAATCCGGTCTTCAGTCCCGGCCCGACGATCAGTGGTTCGATATCGAAATAATTGTGGATCATCTCCTCGAACACCGGTGTGAGTGGTGGAACAACCGATGAGATGATTACTCCCTTAACGCGTGCACGGCCTTCTTTCCTTAGCTTAAGGATGGATGAAATCAATATGCCGTACTCGTCCGCTGTCTTCTTGGTTTCGGTGGATATCCGCGTGCGTCCCGCTATCTCCTCACCTTCAAAAAGGCCGAGTACAGTGTGCGAGTTGCCTATGTCGATTGCTAAAATCACGTTTAAATTTCGTTCAGAACATTGCGATAAAGCGATCGCTCGTCCTGCAGAAGTTGAATAATCGGCTCATTCTCAGCCCAGAAATCCCCAAGGTTCTTAAGTTCTTCCTTGAGCTTGCCTATGCGGTCACTGTACTTGGCGGCGTCCTCGTTCTCAAGCACCTTGATGCGCAGTTTCATCGCCCTTATATCTCTCGGGATATCACGTCCGTTCGTTATATCATCGAGAGTGTTATTTATTTCTTTGATGAATCTTTCCAGGAAAGAAATCTGTTCCTGCTGTGTCAAATTTTCCAGATCCAACATATGTCCTCCAATCGAGACTAACTATTTATACATCAACCTCGAAGTCAAGGGATATATCTACAACGGCGGCAGAGTGCGTGAGCCGTCCTAT
>CBDVBS010000157.1:0-8212 GCA_965372275.1 uncultured bacterium
GTCTGTGGCAATAGAAGACTCGATTCAAACGGTGTGTCTTTCAATTTCATGTTGTATGACAGGACCATCAGTGTCTCAAGGGTGATGACATCCTGGATATTGTATGCAAGCAGTGTCTCCAGCGATTTGGGATCCCCTTCCCTTTTGTATTCATCCCAAAGCAGAACCGCGAAGAATCCATCCACGCCTTCAAGTTCATCGCGGTCGAGTCCGAGTTTTTTTTCGCATCCTTTTAACCCGCCTGAGTAGCCCAGGCTGCTCAATACATATCTCAGATCGATATGCGCGTGATTCATTTCTATCCCGAAATAATTCCTGATGAACGGCACGTCGAAGCATTTACCGTTGTACGAGATGATCACATCATACTTCTCGATGTCCTTCACGAAATCATCCAGGTTTTCACCGTTGATGTAATGATAAATTTTCTTCCCGTCATATAGTGCAATCGTGGTTATATAATCCCCGGGATTACCCAGGCCGGTTGTCTCAATATCGAAATATGCAACCGAGCCCTGAAATTCGGGGAACATTCTCCAATGCTGGTTGGATGGTAAATTCTCCGAGAAATAATTCGGATCAGTGTTATCCAGGTGTTCAATTGATCGGTTGATATAATCCCGCCAGTTCCTCATCCTGCGTTTGCCGGATGATGAACCCTCAAGCACTCGCAGATAATCTTCCCATGTGTGAATGCCCGATGACCAGAGATTTTGCTCAGTCTTAACACCTACTCCCGGGATATGACAGAATGTGTTTTTAAGCATTTATATTCTTTCCCACTACTCCGGGCTGTGTCCACCATCCGGGTGGCACCCTTCTGTCTTCAGAAGGGTGGTTATCCTTCACTTAGTAGTTGATGAAGACCACCCTTTTGTTGCCGTGTGCCACTGACAAGCGAGTCTTCGAGTTTGTCAGTGCTTTCTCCGGGTGCCACTGACAAGCGAGTCTTCGAGTTTGTCAGTGCTTTCTAATGCACCGCTATCAGCGAAGACGCTGAGTAGCGGTGGCACACAAACGTGCTCAGAGTGTCCACTCCCTTACGGTCGTGGCTCGGACAAATCACTCATCCGATTCCACGTTTTCATTTTCAAGCATCTCTTCGTCCGGGGCATCTTCATACGGGACTTCATCTTCCTGTATGCTGCCTTCTTTAGCATACCGCAAAGCCTCATCGAGGAGTTGCACCGGATGGATCATCCGCAGCCTCGTCAAATCCCCTATCTGTAAGGAGCACATGCCGCAGGGAGTTATCACGGCATCAACATTCGTCGACTTGATCTCCCTTGCCCTGTCTTCTCCAAGCCTGACCGAGCTATCCGCGTTGCCCTTCTTGATACCCCAACTTCCGCCCATACCGCAGCAGTTATCACTCAGTTCAACCAGGTAAAGCCCTTCGATCTTCCGCAACACTTCCTTAAGCTTCTCCTCTCCGCCCATCGCGGCGGTATGGCATGGCACATGCAGCGCCGCACGCATCGGCTCCGGCAGCTTCAGCTTCGGCGCGTCATCACGACCGAGTTCATCTATCAGAATTTCATTGATATCAAAAACCATCGGCGTGATCTTCTCCGCCGTTTCCCTGTTAACGAAATGCTTCAGATGATCGCGCAGATAATGCGCGCAGGAAGGGCAGGTGGTAACGATGCGAATCCCGCGTTCAACAAACGGAAGGAATGTCTTGACGAATTCCGCGGCGTCCTCTTTGGCCCCGTCAACGTCATTCGCCGATATCTTCGGCAGCCCGCAGCATCCCTGTTCCGGCACGAGCAAGTCAAAACCCAGTTCTTCAAGTAGCCTTATTCCGGGCAGGCCCTCACCGCTGACGTTGACATACCCGGCGTTGCATCCGTGGAAATATACCAGCGGTTTCTTGTATGTGCCGTACAAATCACGTTGCGGGTAGAATTTCGATAACGGCGCTTTATCGAATGACGGCAGCGGCCTTTCGGCCGATGCCCCGGTAACTACCTCCACGGCGCTCCTGGCCCACGGCGCTTTTATAAGCCTGTCGAACAACTTCGGTGCGGTCGCGCGAACACGTGCCAGCCACGGGATATTCGTCAGCAATCTTTCGCCAACAGACGCGGGATGCTTCTCCCCTCGCGCGATGTGCGCTTGCATATCGATCTTGCCGTAACCCGCATCCGCGAAGCAGAGCCGTTCGCAGCGTCCGCATCCGAGACAGGATGCGATCATCCTCCCGAAATCCGCTTCCGCAAACGCCCCCGGTGGGAGCTTCCCGCTAATCAGGTGCCTGAGCACCGCCGAACGTGCGCGGGGGGTGTCGAGTTCGTTATGCGATGCGGCGTATGACGGGCAGAAGTCGAGACAATAACCGCATCCGTGGCATGCTTCTATCTCCTCGCGCGCATAATCGGAATCCAAGGGGCTTCGCGTGTCGGCGAAGACGTAATCCGCACCGAACTTCATGTTCTCCCTTATCGACGCGGGAGAAACATCCGCTTCAGCGATTATGATCCCCGGGTTGAAGATATTCGCGGGATCGAAGATGCTCTTCACTTCAACAAACAGCGGGTATAACTCGGGGAAGAATTTCGCCAGCAACGGCGTGCGCAGCCTGCCGTCGCCATGCTCACCGCCGAGGGTCCCGCCAAACGATTTGACTATATCCGCGACCTCGGCAGCTAACCTGACCATCTTGCCAAGATCAACTTCCTTCTTCAGATCGAGCACCGGACGTATGTGAAGATTCCCGCTGCCGGCATGACCGTAAACAAAGAAATCCAACTCCAACTTCAGTAGCAGGTCGTTCAACCGCGCCAGGAATCCTTCCAGGTCTTTCGGATTAACCGAAGTATCTTCGATAACATCCGAGGGCTTGCGCGACCCTCTTGAGCGGTTGAGTATATTATTCGATGCCCGTCTTATTTCGAGCAATTCATCACGCTGCTCATCGGTATCGGCGATTACGAATCCTGATGCAAGCGGGCTCTCACCCTCGGTAAGCTCCTCCTCAAGATGATGTATCCTTCTGGAAACACCTATCCCCGTATCCCCTTCTATTTCAATCATCAGCACATATGTCGGGGTTTCGGGCACGAGATGTCTCACAACCTCACTGCGCTCCTTGGCCAGGTTGATGTATCCATCGTCCATCACTTCGAGCATAACCGGGTCATATTTCAATGCGGCATTGACGGCCTCGCACATCCTGTGAAGATCGGGGTAGAATGAAAGGCTGAGTCTTCGGTATGGTGGAATATCGAGCACCTTCAGACGCAATCGTGTGAACAGCGACAGTGTGCTCTCGCTGCCAACCAGCAGCTTTACGGGGTCGAATGTGTAGCCATTGAGAACGTCATAGAGGAGATATCCCGATGAGTTTTTAAATGTCAGCGGCCTGTGGGCTTCGATCAAGTCCGCGTATTGCCCCATCAGCATGTTGAGCCTGTTCAATATCTTCGGCCATGTACCGCCGGTATTTTCAATCGCGGCATGCAGCTTCCCGCCGATATCGAAAGGTTCGGCGATTGCAGTGGATGTATCACTCAGCACAAGGTGCAGACGTCGTACCCATTCGCGGGTCGCGCCGTACTTGACCGTGCGGGTTCCGCCTGCATTGGTGGATGCCATCCCGCCCAATGTTGCGGCACATCCGCTCGCGGGATCAGGCGGGAAGAACTTCCCGTGACCCGCAAGGAATCTCGTCAGGGCATCGAGACGTATTCCCGGACCGACATCGATCTCGTTACTGTCGAGATCGAACTCAAGCACATCCCCCATGTACTTGCTGAAATCGAGGATCATCCCCTCTTTTGAAAGAGCTTGCCCGGCGAGGCTCGAACCCCCGCCTCGGCCGGTTACCGCCAACCCGTTACGTCTCGCGAATTCAACCGATGCCTGACAATCTTCCTCATTCGACGGGACCACTATTATCGCCGGCATTATCTCGTACATCGCGGCCGTCTGGCTGTATGCAATCAGGTTAAGCCTGTCGGTAAGCACGTCCCCGGCTATCTCGCGCCTGAACTTTTGTATTGATTGGGGACTGAATCCGGCACCCTTCTGCAGTTCACGGATGGTCGCCCTGTCGTCGAACCCTTCAGTCACTGAGTATCCATCTCCAGCGTGAATTTCGCCTAACCGGCCCAAAAGGGGATTATAGCATAGCGACGAAAATAAAAATGCCGCTGACATTAATCTCAATATCTACCGGGTGCCGCACACTTCACCCTAACGTTTCATAAATTATGTGTGATGGGTGGCACGGTTTGCCCGAGTCTTCGAGAGCTAACCGTGGTCCTTATAGATAACCCCGTATGCTATCTTGTTTTGGTCCCCACGGTCAGCTCGAAGACTCGCAGACCGTGCCACCCGGATGATGAAGTGAATGTGTCAATCCGAGCCACGACCGTCAGGGAGTGGACAATCTAATCACGGGTAAGCTCGAAGACTCGCTTATCCGTGGCACCAAATAGGGTAGCGCGTATCTATAGTGAGCGCCAGCGAACGATGATGCGCGCACATGTCAAAGCACCGCTGTCCTCGAAGACTCGGATAGCTGTGGCACACGGATAGGAAATGATGAAAGTCGAGATACATGCTAAGTGGAATTAGTCTGAGAGATGTTGAGGGTTACGTGTGCCGCTTCGAATGATTTTCGAATCACCACCGGGAACTCACTGACAGCCCTGCCGTTGGAAACCGCTACGGCATACTCCGATGCGGCCTCGCTGAGAGCGTTCACATCAATCCTGCTTCCGATGTTCTTCCCGAGGGCAATCTCGACGCGATTGCGCGAAGGGTCGATCATAACAAGCAGTCCAAGATCGGCCTGCTCCGTCCTCACTGTGAAGTCGTTATACAACGTGAACGCGATCCCGCCCGGCGTCTGGTCATCGGGGGTGTTGAATGTAACCAACATTATCGGCACCCCCGCGTTCAATTTGCCTATCGCCTTCTTCAGTTCAGCGATATCATCGGCGGAGAACATCCCGGCGGCATCGGCGACCCCATCCTCAAGCACCGGGGTTGGATGCAGCGGGTTTTCCTCATCGGTTTCCTGGTAGCCGCAGAGGTCGCAGAATATTGCCCCGCCTTCCCATTCCTCCGTGCATGTCGGGCATGGGTCATGCACCGGCTCCGCATCTTCTTTCTTCTCTTCTGCTTCTTCTACAACTTCTTCTGTTTTCTCTTCTTCAGACATATGACACCAGTATTTCAATACTTATCCCCGAATCGAGATTATATCACGCTTCATTCTCATTGATTTCAAAAAATGTAAGAGTAACCCACGAAATGGGATTCGTGGGTTACATGGATTACGGGTCACGCAGATGAGTAGTCTATCCGAGCCACGACCGTCAGGGAGTGGACATTCTTATAACACTGACAAACTCCGAAGACGTCGCTTGTCAGTGCCACCCGGATTGTGGCACCCTTATGTTCTTACATAGGGGTGTCTTCAATGGTGCTTCTTCAATTACTTGAGAGGGATAAGTTCGGAGAACAGGCCATAAAATATATTTTACCACCACTCGCCCGGAGGTTCGTCGGTGCCTTCCCCGGCATTGACAGTGGTCGTCACGCGGGGTGATTCCTCATTCTCCGATGCGAGACGGTTATATTCTTCCTTAACACTGAAAAGCCGGTCATCCGGGTCGGATATTGCATCTGATTCAGACTGCTTAACTGTTACGGTACAGCATAGCACTTCATTAAGAATCTTTAAGAAATTATCCTCTTTAGCGATGTCAAACTCAACCGGGACGCTGTATATAGGAGCCTGAACATCATTCAACAATCTGCCCAGCCTTACGGCGTCCTTCTCGGTCGTAATAATAAGATGCCCGCCGCGCTCAATGAGCTTACGGTTGATATTAGCGATATCCCGGCTGGTAAATCGGTGATGATCGGGGTATCTCAGGGGCTTCAGCAGCCTCAAGCCTAACTTCTCAAGCATCAACTCGAAGCCACGGGGATTCCCGATGGCGCTCAGGGGTAGTGCCTTCCGGCGCGAAACAAGGTCGATATCGGCCTCTATACCGCTCTTGATCGCCATCACCTTCTGGGGAATGAAGGATGAGAGGAAAACATCACATCCGGGCTTTAGAAATGGCTGAATCCTTCGGATTATGCCCTTAAGCGCCTCGCCACTGACCAGTTCGGTGCGGGTGAGAATGACGATATCCGCCCTGTTGAGTGAATCCAGCGGTTCACGCATGACCCCCTCGCGTGGAAACCCGGCTTCGCCGAACGGCCGCAATGCGTCGATGAGCAGAATATTCAGGTCGCGGGTAAGGGAGGTAAACTGGTATGCATCATCGAAGATTATCACATCCAGTCCGAATCGTTCGATCATCGCCATGCCGGCTTCGATCTTATGCTTTCCGACACCGACGGGAATATTCAGATCGAGCAGTTCCCGTGCAAGCAGGAATGCCTCATCCCCCGCCTCGCGTGGCCCGGCATAGATCTTCGTGCCATCGGAAACTACTCCACCCATATTTTCCATCTCTCCACGGTAACCCCTGAGATGGATGCCGACTTTCATATCCGGATGCATACGCCTGATCTGCTTGACAAGCCACATGACGGTCGGCGTCTTGCCGGTACCGCCGAGGGTTATGTTGCCCACACTGATAACCTTGGCGGGCAGGCCCATAGGCTTGAGGGTGAATTCCTCCACCCTCTTCTTGCCCACGATGGCGAAGAGTTTTACTAACGGCCATGTAAGCCAGTACCATAGTGTATGTAATACCTGGCGCAGCATCACTAATAATATCCTGCAATTATAGAACTCATGCTACCCGTGGGCAATTTAAACATTCAATTAACATATAAGTATGAAGGGTTTTTGTGTGGTCCGATGAATCAGGACTTCCTTCTCGACTTCCGCCATTTTCCTTCCGTGTGGCACCTTTCTGTCTTCGGAAGGGAGGTCCTCATGTCTTCACAATTCCTCACTATTAAAAGACCACCCCTATCCTCGAAGACTCGGATAGGGGTGCCACAAGGAAAAAGAGGGTCCCACAAAGAGCATGAGATGCCTCCCGGCTATCAACTAATCCGCGGTGCGAATATGCAGTAATCCCAGGAGAAATCTGCCGAGGCGGTTTGTCCTTTTTGCGGAGGGGTGATCGTCCGGGACAAGGCGGGATGTGAAATATTCAGTGGCGATTTCTTCGCCGCTTTTTACCTTTCCGGCAATCGTACGCCTGATCCTCAAAATATATGCCACGCTGAATGGCCCGTGTATCCAGGCGAGGAATGCCCCCGTCCATGATTTCGTTCCCCTTGGTGCTGCAATGAGTCTCGCAATAGCCACCGGCGGGCCGAGAGATGTCAGCTTGAACAGCGTCCAGTCGCTGTAGAATACGAACATGCATGTGTGCCGGTTGCGTTCGCGCAGGAATGTCAGGCGGAATGAACTCACGCTCCTCACGCTGAATCCGTGCGCATGATGCACCACGGCGTCATTCGCCTGTACAATTTGACGTCCCCTCTGACGCAATGCCATCCCCACGAATACGTCTTCGTAATAGAGGAAGAATTCCTTCGGCGGAAGGCACGGACCGAGTTCATCGCGGCGAATCAGGAAGCACGCGCCGGAAGGATAGACCGCACGCGAACGATCTTCGAATACTCCGTGTATGAGGAAGAACAGCGGATTCAGAGATGCATTACATCCCGACTCAAGTTCGGTCTCATCGGGATTGATTATCCGGGCACTGACCGCTGCGGCGTTTGTCGATCGCTGAGCAGTAACGAGTTTGGAAAGGCAGTCCGGCTTGAAGACAAGGTCGTTGTTGCAGATTACAAGTAAGTCCGATGAGCATTTTTCATGGGCAACATGCATCGCGCCTGCATAGCCCACATTCTCATCAAGATCGATGATATCCACTTCGGGATGCTCCCGGCGAATCGTATCAATTGCCGGATCCGAAGAGTTGTTCTCGATGATGTGAACGAGAAATGACGGGTAGTCCGAGGCAAGAAGTGAGCGGACGCAATCAATGAGCTTCTCTCCGCCCGCATAGTTGACCACGAATATTTCGAGGCGGGGGGAATCGGCGGATACTGCATCATTGCTTGCCTGCATAGGCCAATTATACCAAGGTTGGAGATATATTCGAGACGGTATTCACGAGAAAAAGCCCATCACGGCTTTGACCAATTTCCCTTAAGAAAGGCTAATTGAATCGGGTGCCGCACACTTCACAGGCTGTCGGGGAAGTGGGTTTCATGG
>CBDVBS010000158.1:0-8181 GCA_965372275.1 uncultured bacterium
AATCCTATTTTTATGACGTCGACAGTTTAGAACTACTGCCAAATGAAGTAACTATTGGCCATTTGATTAACGATTATTGCTATAGAGATCAATATATTATATGTACTGATGGGGGCGAAAATTACTTCCCGAAGGCCTACGGCAGAGACTTTGTTGTAATTGACAGGATGTCTAATCAGTGTTTCAGTATATATGAATTCCCGGCGGAACCCTCAAGAATTGTTATTTCACCACTTGATCACAGATGTTATGTCCTGCTTTCAAGCAAAAGGGAGATATATGTATTCGATACGACTTCTAATGATCCATATGATTGGGTTAATAATGTAGAAGTATTAGATTTATCATTTATAACTGCAGATGGTCCACTGTCATTTGATTTAGATTACAGTAACCACCACCTGTATTTGCGTTGTGGGATGGAGCATGAAATATACAAAGTCAATGCCAATAATGGGCTTTATGAAAGTAGTATTGCTATAGGTCGACCGGTTCAATATATAAGATGTAATAGTGATCTTACTGGATTATATATCTATGTCTATAGCTCTGAGAATAATGAGAATCATAGTCTGTTGTTTTATGAAACGGCAACCGGGATATTAACTGATTACGACCAGCCTGGCAAAACACTGCGATATATTACGAATGCAAAAGAGATGGAATATATAGTGGGGTTGTTTCATACGATGTATCTGGAAGACTACTACTTAGTCCTTTTAGATACAAATAATAATATGTTCACAACTGACGCAGAAACCGGGTATTTCTTCATAAAAGCATGGATTGACGGGTATGGAAAACTTGTCATGTCAAACCCGGAAGAGTTTAAGATCCAGATGGTTCAGATGTAGTTCGAAGCCCGGTATTCTGATGCCGGGAACGGGTAACCCCGCAGCATCATCAGCGCGGAAGGAATCAGCTTTCGTCTTCGGGATGGGGACGGAGCTAACTCTTCAGAAAACTCAGGAATTCATCAACCGTCATTCCGGAAGCACGAATTAGTGATCTACAAGTACATAGTGATTGTTATTTATGCTGTGGTATCCACTGTCAGCGGCATTCCGGCTTCAGCACCCGCTTCGATGCATGCCTGTACGGCTTCGCGAATGTTGTCCAGCGCCTCTTCCTCTGTCTTTCCTTGCGAGATACAACCCGGAATGGAGGGACATTCAGCCACGATCATACCCGTTTCATCACGCTCTAATGTAATTAGCAGTTTCATTTATACCTCAGTGATATTGTACCACTCGCAATAAGCACACTCCAAGGTTCAGGATGATAACCCACGAAATGGGATTCGTGGGTTACGTTTATCAATACCACTCCCCGTACAAACCCGTGTTATGGATGTTAGAAGCATACTGAAGCCAGGGCGCGTCGTGCGTGCCGGGATTGGGCATCGGCGTATTCGTAGTATAACAATACAACTTCTCGGCGAACGTCCCGAATACGAAATCAATCATCCCGTCATTATCGATATCCCCCACCGCCGGTCCGCCGAAGATGACCTCTTCTCCATCGGTTGGAAAATCTATTTCATCGATCAACGTTCCGTCAATGCCGTTCAATATCAGGAATTTGCCGGGGTTGTACGGTCCCGGTATCGAGAATCCGACGCCGACAAGGACATCAGGGACATTATCGCAATCGACATCGCATAGCATCGGCATCGAACGCACATCCATGTTGCCGCCCATCGAACCGTCGTAATGGTAGTTCCATAAAACCCGCTGGGTGGCATCCGGGTCACCGTCGAATGCATAAATATTGTCCCAGACTTCCCCGACAACTATATCAGGGATGTCATCCCCGTTGAGATCACCGAGCGCGGGTGAGGATATCCCCGCCATAACAGCATATTGCCAGACCACGGAACCGTCCGTGCCGTCGAGGACATACAGGCATCTCGTGCCAGTAGAAGGATTATTCGCGACTGCGATATCCGGCACGCCATCGCCGGTCCAATCGTGCAACGCGGGTGTGTCGTGGATACGCTGCAGGCTGCCGTTCATCCAGTTGAGACGATTCGCCGGCAGAGTATTCTCATCGCCGTCGAGCACGTGGATGCCAAGGTCGGGATAACCGGTGTACGATTGACTGATCGCAACCACATCCGGGATATCATCATCGTTGAAATCGGCGGTAACGGGAATACTGATGGAGTAACCCTGTTTATCATAACGCCAGATTTCCGAGAAATCGGTGCCATCCAGAACGATAACATGCCGCATCGACCCGTCATCTTCATTCAGAACAATATCGTATGTGCCATCCGGCGAACCTGCGGGACCCCCGATATCGGCGAGTGACGGGTATGACTGCCAGTTGTCACTCAGGATGGAATGAATTACGGAACCGTCATCACCGTCGAGAACATACATACGGTTCGGCGTCGGCGTGGATGGGTCGAGATTGGAGATGACCACATCGAGGATATCATCCCCGTTGAAATCCTCCACCGCGGGGCTTCCATACCAGAAACTGACCGGGCTGTCCAGGTAGACATGCCATCTCACCGAGCCGTCGTGCTCGAAGCAGTAGAAATCCCGGATGTTGTCGCCGATAAAGATCTCGGATGTGCCGTCCCCGTCGATATCTGCTATCGTCGGGCATGACTGGATGCGGTCGTTCAAACCATCGTAAACCCATTTCAGTTCGAGGTTGACAATGCATTCCACCGCCTCATCATCCACCAGCGCGGTTCCGAACCAGTATGACGTAAGCGGCTGACCGGGGATATTCCCGCCATAGCCGGTTACTTCACATTCCACGGACACAAAATACTCGATCGATCCTTCCGATGAAGTCGCGTCGATGATATCAATTTCATATGTTGAATATCCAGTCCCGCCACCGTTGGGAATTGATGACACAGCTGTGGTGAAATTACCGGATGACTCCACTTTGACTGTGTTAGATCCTGCATTGAACCAATCATATACATCGATGGACAGGCACAGGTCACCGCCGGAGTCTATTCCATCATTCCAAAGCGTGTTTTCGGTCTCGCTGATGGAAATCCTGTATGCCTCGGGCCTGTTTGCATTGGATGGGAAATCATCGGGCGCATCCCAGGGCGGTCCACCGTCGGGGAATACCCAGTTGGCATCGACGGCGTAGTTGAATACCAGTCCGTCTGTTCCAAGTTCGATCGCGTAATGCCTGATATTCTTCTGTCCGACGCTGAACATCCCACGGCTTCCAACCGGAATTTCACTGACGGGGGCATCCGGATCGGTGAGAGCATCGCAGAAATATTTATATCCATTCAGGGTGCAATTGAAGTCCGCTGATGAATCAGGCGCGCCGAGAAGCCCGTCGTTATATGCAAACATCGTCCCGTCGTTAACCGGAAATTCGGACGGGTTCCACCATCTGCTGTAGCCGTCGGGGTTCAGAAGCCTCGTGTCGCCTTCCGATGCCATTACCAGGCCGGGATCATCGAATCCCGAAATCGAACCGTTCGTGATAAGAATTCCGCACACATCGAATCCGGTAAATTGGATCAATCCCGCGAACGGATGCCTGAGTCCGATATCGGCATCGACAATATTCCCATTGAATGCCACCGATCCCAGGGTCAGATATACAAGCTTCGGAGGCTCAAGAAACGGCAGGGCGTTAAGATGCATATCACCCGTGCGTAGCTGAACCACGTCAAGGATCTGGTTAATCGGGTCGGCGGTGAATTGCCATAAACCCCATGGCAGATGGCATGACTTTGAAATCGCTGTGGACAGGTTCCCTTCATCGGGAGAGGTCGGGGACGTGCCGCTCGAACAACCGATAAGCAGGATGATAACGGGGATAACAAATATTACGTTGAATAACAGGCGATGCATATTCTTTACCTCCAGGCCATGGCCTCTCACTTCTTTAGAAACGGTTTTGCACTGTTTTGATAAGAACCGGATGTCCACTCCCTGACGGTCGTGGTTCGGTAGGACGCCTCAGATGTCCACTCCCTGACGGTCGTGGTTCGGATATGCCGGCAATCCCGGGTGCCACGGGCAAGCGGGACGGGGCGGAAAAAAGTCATAACCGGACCGATGTTTCGGGACACCCTTGTCCCGAAACCGCTCTGGATAAGGGTTTTAGAATATGTCATTTTGCCGTTTGCAAGGATTTTCGACTTTTTTCCGCCCCGTCAAGCGGTCGAGTAAAGTCAATATCTCCTTCAAACTCCGTCAGCTTGCCCGTGCAGAATGTCCACTCCATGACGGTCGTGGTTCGGATAGGAAGTGTCAATGGCTTTTCACCCTCGTCATTGAAACTGTATCAAATCCTGGACGTACCCCCGGGAACAACCAACTTCTATACATCGGCGTTAAATGGTAGAATTGCGCCGCATGGGAAATTGACTTCACGCACGTGGGCCGACTTGATCAGGAAGGGAATTCGAGGACAATTTATAATCGCGTGACAATAATTGTTGATAAAACAGTAACGTACGTGTTGAGCTTCTTTACAAATTCCTGGCTTCGGATCGATAAGCGATATTCCATGCCATTAACAAGTTTTCCAGGTTGTTCCTAAAGAGCATATTGCGGGAAAAAGGCCGAATTTTTAGCCATTGAAAATAAATTTCCATAGCCAATAAAACATTTGGCAAAAAACAGGAGGAAAGACCGATGCGTAAATCAATTTTCTGGATCACTATTTTGCTTTACCTGACATTCCTTACCACAATTGTGTCAGGTGCTCCCCCAAGAAAAGATTCGAAGTTCATGATGGAAAAACCGCTCATTGAGAAATTCCAGATCAAACCTGGTATTAAGCTGTTTCGGATCCCCGACCTCATCGTATCGATTGAGGGCCCCGAGAATGTAGCCGCAGGTGACGATATACATATTGATGTGACTGCGGCAAACCGTGGAGGCTCCGAAGCTAAGGGCTCCAAAGAGTATCCATGGCATGAATCCTATTACGTTGACATCATCCTGTCGAAAGACACCAATTTCCCCATGGAACCGGCGGTGCAACCCTCGTATGCCGGGGCAACGGCGGAAGACTTCGTCGAGGATATGCTGGTAGTGGGCGGGAGGTTCAGCTATACATGGTCACTCTCGCACAACGAGGAGCATCTCTATTCATATTCCGTCGACATCCCAACGAATATCGAACCCGGCTACTACTACATCGCCGCGGTGGTCGACCCATACAACCGCGTCAGCGAGATCAACGAGGGTAACAACACCCATGGTTACCTGATCAACATCTTCGAGCCCAGGCCGCCAGGAGTTACAGCCCCTTCGGGAGTGGATTTCTGGGTAATGCCTTATGCAGTCGGCAATACTACAATAAACACCATCAAGTCCACCGGCAAGATCGATTATCGTGACAGCCTGAGCACCCACATGATGTACAATGCGCCGTTCGGAAAGCGCCTGGGATTCAGGCTCGGTTACGAGCAGCACATCCCGAAACCGGATATCTACTACTACCGCTGGATGTACAAGCGCGACGGCGACACGGAATGGACCGATTTCAGCGAACCGGTCGGCGTGCATTACGTGAGGGAAGTCGGCACCGTGGTGAGTTTCCCGATCCTCTGGCTCGGACCGCATAACGTGGACGGCAGAAACCTCTACAGGTTCAAGCCGCACAACGCGCCCAATGAAGCACCGGACGTCACATACTGGCCGACTACCGACTGGTTCGGTGACATCTATTCCGGTTTCCTGAATTCCCAAACGATCCCTGACGGGAAATATACGATCAGACTTGAACTCTATGACAATGCGGGTGTCCAGGCTATACCGACTGGAAATAATAAGTTCCTCGTCCCGGATGGGACCGGCCCCGGGGGGACAATCCTCACCCGCGTCGCCACCCCCTCCGAAGTTATTTCCGGTGGTTTTCAATTCCCGCTCTTCATCAACAACACGCCATGCTCAGCGTATATCAGCGGCCCTGCAATCGGCACGAACACCGCTTCGGACCAATGCGGTTTCCTGATCTACGGTTCCGGTGATACACATGTAAATATATCGTTCGACGCGGTACATCCGGATGGTTACGGTTACTTCAGGTTCTTCATCAAGCGTGGAATTGAGACACCGGTGAGTGTTACCGGTGAAGTTACGGCGACATCCGTCAGCCCGTTCAGCGGCGACAGTGTCGGACATTTCACCAATGATTTCTCAATCACCGGGCTCCTTTCATATGCCTGCCCGACACAGGCGGCGTTCTCTGAGAACCTGCATGTACTGGCAAAAGCAACAACCGGGTGGAATCAGAGGATTAACCATTACGACGCTCATTTCGTTAGAGCCTTTGCATTGTCGCAGTGATGCAAATTGCATTGCACATCTGAAATAGAATGAAACTTAGTTGATTTACGGCCGGCTGGAATTCCCAGCCGGCCGTTCTTTACGAGGGATTATCCCAAGTTTTTATAACTTCATAATCTTTCTTTCTCAAGCCTGGGTGCCGCCTACAAACGAGTCTTCGAAGTTTGTAGGTGATCAATACGAAAGAAAAGAACCAAGGCAAATCTCACAAGGCCCATCCTCCCCCAACAACCAATCCCTCGCGCTTGACCACTTCCAATCCTCAGGATTATCAATAAATCCTCTCCTGATTGGATTCGCGTGAATGTAATCCACCTGCTTTTGTATTTACTTATTTCATACAGGAGAACGTCAGTTCATGAGCGTGACCGGGAATGTTGAACCGTTGATTTTTGGGTGTTTTGTGGAAACCGGATTGCATGGGTATGATGTTACCATAGTCACCTACAAACTTCGAAGACTCGTTTGTAGGCGGCACCCGGACTGCTTGATGGCGGCACCTAGCTATCCTGAGCACTGCTACCGGAAACAATTTCAATTCGACAAAAAAACCGGCGCTGAGGCCGGTTTGGTTTTAGTCATTATGCACGGATGCACTTACCAGTCAGTCGGTATGGTTGTCCAGTAACGATACTGGTCAGTTTCGAAGTCGATCGATTCCAGGCGCTTGGTCGTGTTGGACAGATCCATAGCCTGGAAGCGTCCCGTGCACTGGTCGAAGTTGATCGAGATGTCATTGAGCAATAGCGTCATCCGCCTGTAGCTGTTGCAGAAGTAAATCGACGGTTGCTCGTATAACTGGTACCAGTTTAACCTGCACGCTTCGAGTTCCGGGACGGTGGAGTCAAGCTCGATATCGGCAAGGGGCCATGGAGTCGGATAGAGAGACCAATAGGAGGGAGTACGGTTTCTTATATAGTCACCAAAACGGTCATAAACATCTATCCGGCTTTTCGGCCATGTGGGATGATAGGAGTCACCCGGTAAAACAGGATCGGAAACGATATACATACTCTCCGTTGAATGCAGCACCTGGATTTCGAATATATATCCTGCTGCCGCAATCTGGGGCAGTTCGTGGCTCCAAATATCAACGAGGTCGTATGTGTCCTCATCACCCTTGACATACTGATGCGCCCAGTAGGCACCGCTTGATGTTTCCGTAACGACCCAGAGGTCATCATCGACATCGAAGTCGGCGGCCCAGAATTCTTCACCTGTCGGTGCGTCAATATCAATAATCGAAACTCCGGTGGAAGTGACAATGTGACATACGGTTTTGTCCGTATCCTCGATCCACGCGACCCTGTCGTCAAGTCCGCAATCGATTGAATAAACGATGCCGGTAATCCCTGTGTCGAGAGTTACAACAACATCAAGGTTTGCGGGATGACTGCTCGTACCTGACAGATCCATATCGAATCCGACGATGTCATCGTCATTCTGCATGATCCAGTAGTTGTTGTTGTACATATGGTCGGTGGAACGCTTTTCGGTATTTTCCTCCGAACTATCAAGATCACCATCATACCAGGTCGCCGAGAGATGACGTCCGTTCTTACCCGTGGCATCAACGACAATTATACCGATCGTATCATCATCAAACTGGCCCATTGAGTTTTCAACGGTCAATGTCACATAAAACAGGTCAACCGATGTGTATTGATGGCTGACATTTAGGCCGTTAGCGGTCGGCGAGGAATCACCGAAATCCCATTCGTAATCTACGATATCGAAACCATTATCATCATAGGAGTGGGAACCTTTAAACTGAACGGTACCATTCGGCGCTATTTCGTAGTAATTCGCGTCGGCAAGGGCAACAAGCCCATCCGTTACAGGCGGGTTCTCCGACACATCAGCGGTGTATGTAAAATAAGCCGAT